>NZ_JAKDUI010000246.1 GCF_030457785.1 Psychrobacter sp.
TGCTATTTCGCTTGCTTTAAAACGATTGTATCTTATTTAAAAAGAACTGACTATACTCATTAAATTGGCTGGAAAGACCATTTTGTACCTGTTCAAAATCCAACACCAAACGACTCGGGTTATCAAGCTGATAAGCTGCAGGTAATACAGGGGTCTCTGCAAAACCCAAACGCATTTGCGTCACTGTAGGTGCAGTTTGTACCACAGAAACATTATCTATTCGCTGTTCAGCATGTGCGTTATTGCTCACTGTTACTATGCCGGCTGCCAGCGCTGAAATAGCAAAAGCAGAAGATACGCGGTTTCTCATCGTCATTACCTTGTTATTGCGTACTGTCATTATGTATTCCTCAAAAAAACTGCCGACTTAGCTTATAGGAGAAACCAGCGACTGGGGTTTTTCAACGAACCCTGCGCGGCTGTCTGGCAAAATTTCAATCAAGTTAATCTGGGTCGGCGTGATTTCAACAATACGGCCGTCATTCAACCCAAGGTAATCACCTACTTTAGCATTGGCGACTGATCCATCAGGACGCTGTACCAATGCATAGCGCTGCCCTTCGGGCGAAGTAACAACACCTCGAAAGACCAGTTGTGAGAGTTCATACTGCTCAAGTGGCTCCTTTACTCTGGCAATATCAGGACGCACGCCATCGATAGCGGTCGTCGGTCCTTCAACATTAACCAGGCTTGGCGGCAAAAATGGGCTGCGCTGTTCTCTAGCGCTGTAGACAAAATCTTCTACTAGTTCAGCCCTAGGTGGTGGTTCAATTGGTTGTGCTGGCTGGTTTCGGATATCATTCATGGCTTGATCTGCCATACCGATACGATCACTACATCCAGTAACAGATAGCACAGTCAGGCTTAAAATCAGTAGCGTGGGCACTTTACTCATTATCAGTTGCCTCCTGCATCTGTATCGTTTTCAGTGTCATCAGACGTGGCTTCTTTCGAACGATATGTTTTGGTCTGCAAAACTAGGTTAAGCTCTGGTAAAACATCCAAACTTGGCTGTGGGTTGCTGACCTCAAAATTATGCATTGTAATAATTCGAGGTAAGGCAGCAAGGCCACTAATAAAATTACCAAACTGATGGTATTCACCCAAAGCCGCGATACGAATAGGCTGCTCAATAAAGAACTCATTTTCAATCTCAGCCTCTACCGAGATGTCTTGGAAGCGTATGTTACTGCCTACCCCTGTCATGTTGATACCTTCCACTAGCTCTGACACTCTCGTATCTTTTGGCAGTTGATCAAGCAAGCTGTTAAACTCTGCCTCCATCTGAATTACCTGCGCTTTATAAGCCTCAAGATGCCGAGCTCGTGACTCTTTTTCACGATAGCTATCTAGCAAAGTTTCTTGTTCTCTTTCAGCAGCTTTAATTTCATCAATTTTGCTGCTGATCGGTAATGCCCAAGCAAGTGCTGCTATCAATGCGATAATGACAGTGATTACAGTGATTTTTACAGGTACCGGCCAGCTGCCATAGTTGTCAGAGTCTAACGACTCAAAGCTGCGGCGAAACTCTCGAAAGTCAAATTGACGCTTTGATTCAGAGGCAGTTTTATTTGTATTTTTTTTACGGCTAAGCTTCATTGCTCACCTCCGGGCGCTGTCTCACCATCGGTTGATGCTGCTGTCGTTGAGCTCACTTTAGTGGTTACCACAAACTGTACATAACTATCTTCAGGATAAATGGGGCGTGACTGCTCACCTTCATTCACAGTATTATTAAGCTGTGGTGCAGACTCATAAGCACTGATATTTTGCTGAATATTTGTGACAGCGGAATCCCTCATCCATTGACTACTATCAAGATTACGAATCAAACTTGAAATGATATTTGGATTATCAGCCAAGCCCGTCAAGGTAAGAACATCACCCTCACGTTTTAGGCTGTTCAGATAAAGCGCTGGCGGCATTGCCTTTGCCAAATCATCCCATAAACGTACTGGTACAGGGCGCCGTCCTTGCAAGCCCTGAATAACCTGCATGCGTGAGATAATATCTTCACGACGTTGTTCTAAACTGTCTATTTCAGTCAGAACTCCATCTAGACGTACGTTTTTTTGTTCAACCAATACGTTGGCATCGAATTGATCGTCAAGCTCATTATTAAAATAGCTCCACGCAGCAAAGGCAGCCAGTAAGCTTAAGAGCGTAACTGCTACTACTAGCGTAATGAATTCTTTGTTACGACGTTCGCGCTCATCTTGGCGCCATGGTAAAAGATTAATACGAGCCATTAGTCGAAGCTCCTCAACGCAAGTCCACAGGCCGCCACTAGACTTGGGGCGTCCATTGCCAATAGATACTTATCAATATTTGGATCGATAGTCATATTGGTAAACGGATCAGCGATACTGACACTTACACCGAGCTTTTGTCGGGCAGATTTGGCAAGGCCTGCTATAGAACTACTGCCTCCAGCCAGCACTACGTGATCAATACTGCTGTATTGACTGGAGGAGAAATAAAACTGTAATGACCGAGTGATTTGCTGAATAGTGTTGTCTATGAAAGGCGACAACACATCTGTATAGTAGTCGTCGGGTAAGATGTTCTCACGTTTGCTAAGCGCAGCCTCTTCGGCAGACAGTCCATAACGATTCTGTATTGCTTCCGTAAGCTGATAACCACCAAATAACTGCTCACGACTATAAATAAATTCACCGTTTTTAGCGACGTATATGGTAGTTTGGTTATGACCAATGTCCACAAAAGCCACCAATTCTGGCATGCCTGGCAAGTCATCTACTATTAATCCAAAGGCACGTTCGATAGCGTGTGACTCAATATCCATTACCTTGGCCTGCATACCGCCAAATGTTAAAGCATCAACTCTTTGATCGACATTTTCTGAACGCGAAGCAGCAAGTAATACCTGTACCAAATCATCACCTACTAAAGAGGGACCCAATACCTCAAAGTCTAAATTTACATCTTCAAGTGGGTAAGGCACGTACTGGTCAGCATCTAAGCGGATTTGAGCTTCACGCTCAACATCACTTAGATTCTTATCCATATCAATAATTTTAGTAATGACAGCTGATCCTGACACTGCTGTAGCAGCATCGGCGTTTGCCACTTGACAACGCCTAGCTAGGCTTGCAATAGTATCGCCTGCGGCTTCAGTATCTACAAGCAGTTTATCGACAACGACACCATCCGGTAGTCTCTCAATACCATAAGATTTGAGGTGGAACATGCCCTGCTGGCGTCGTATATCAACTAACTTTACTGAGGTGGCACAAATATCCACACCGACCAAGTGCCGATTTTTGGAAGTAAATAGCCTCACAAAAATATATACCTTTTATTAAGTACACATCCCAATATTAAGTGTACAACCAGATAGTTACTTGCAATATTTTAATACAATACTTTACTTAATTAGTATTAGGACTTACGCAAAACCAGAGATATATTGCCAACCTAAAGCATAGCGTAGT
>NZ_JAKDUI010000247.1 GCF_030457785.1 Psychrobacter sp.
ACGCATTCATCCCACTACCTTAGAGGTAGGGGATTTCTGCGGTAAAATGTTAAAGCTTGATTCTGTCGCAATTTTGATAGTTTCCGATGTCTCTGCTGCTGCATCAGTTTCCGCATCATCTGCTGGCGCTGAACCATTGCTACAGCCTGCTAACATCAACATGGCAGCACTCAAAGGTGCGAGCCATAGTGCTTTTTTTCCCATCGATGCAGTCATTGAAATTGTCATATATTTATTCCTTGATATCTGTGTCAGCCGTTTGTCGTGTATGGCTTATCTATTGTTGGCTATTGACCAAAGTTTGCCTCTTCAAGGCGTGCTAACTCACCACTACTACGGATTTCGCTCAATGCTTGGTTGAACTCGTCTTTGAGTGGATCGTCTTTGCGCACCGCGATAGCAATATTGTCGTCGTTGTCAATTTCTTCACCCACGATACTAAAGCCTTCCGCGTTGTCTGCTAGCCATGAATTGGCAGAGACTTTTTCAGCTAATACAGCATCACTGCGACCAGATTTAAGATCTAGATAAGCATTATCGTAGCTATCATAAAACTGAATGGTATTGCCGTCTTTACCTTCGTAATTATCTTGCAAATAAGCACCAGGCGTCGTAGAGCGTTGACCGCCGAGTGTCACTTCTCTGATCGCTTCAGGGTCAAAGCTACTATCATTACTGGTCAACCATACCATGGTGTTAGCAAAGTACGGCTCACTGAAGTCTACTCTTTCTTGACGTTCAGCAGTAATTGACATGCCAGCGATGACAGCGTCATATTTCTGTGCCAATAGACCTGGAATAATACCGTCCCAATCTTGGGCTACGATGTCACATTCGGCTTGCATCTGATCACACAACGCATTGGCGACATCAACGTCAAAACCCGCCAGACTACCATCAGCATTGGTGTAGTTGAACGGAGGATAGGCACCTTCGGTTGCGATACGAATAGTCTGACCAGTCGTTTCCGCCGCAGCGGTATCAGCATTGGCATCGGTGGCTTCTTCCGCAGGTTGGCTACAAGCGCTCATCATTAATGCAGCGGTGACGGTCATTGATGACCACAATAGGCGAGAATTCGACATCATACATTCCTTAACTTCTGATGGATTTTAATATAGCCTTCTGATACTTTTTTCTCTGACGTCCCTGCCAGAAAAGCAATATAGATAGCAGGATAGACAAGCAGGCGACCGTCGATAATGACCGCCTATAAACCTTGAAATAATACCTGAGTAAATTATCAAAGACAAACGTTTTGCATACCATTGCGTCATATTGGGTAATAAACGGTTAAAGACAGTCACATATTGGTAAGGCATGCATCACATTCAACTATGTTATGAATGCGAAACACGCCTTGTATGATTAAACGCTTAGATGTAAGAGAGCAGCTATGGGATCAGTTTTGACGATGAGAGGACATAAAGTCTTTGACACGTTCAGAGGTTGGATTGTCAAAAACCTGCTCAGGTGTACCGATCTCTTCAACCACCCCTTGATGTAAAAACACAACTTTACTCGATACATCACGAGCAAATCGCATTTCGTGGGTGACGATCAGCATGGTGCGCCCCTCTTCTGCTAACTCGCGCATTACTGCAAGTACTTCATTGACCAACTCTGGATCCAAAGCGGATGTTGGTTCATCAAACAATAGTACTTGCGGCTTCATCGCTAGCGCGCGAGCAATCGCAACACGCTGACGTTGGCCGCCAGACAAGTTCGCTGGATAAGCATCTTTTTTGTCGAGCAGCCCCACTTTATCGAGTAGCTGTTCTGCGTCACTAATGGCTTGGGCTTTTTTAACCTTTAGAACTTGTGTTGGTCCTTCGATGATGTTCTGCAGAATCGTCTTGTGCGGCCACAAGTTAAAATTTTGAAAGACGAAACCCACGCGCGCGCGTAAGCTTTCTAATTGTTTGACGTCCGCTGCCTGCAGCTCACCTGACTTGGCGGGCTTCAACATCAGCTCATCATCACCGATAATGATACGACCTTGATTGGGCTTTTCGAGTAAGTTAATACAACGTAGCAAAGTAGACTTACCTGAGCCAGATGATCCCAAGATAGAGATAACATCGCCATCGTACGCAGTGAGGGATACCCCTTTTAGCACCGCTAATGAGCCAAAGCTTTTATGGATGTCTTGTAAATCTAAGGCGATAGGCTGATTGGTATTTTTTGCAGTATCAAGCATGGTTTAGCAGACTTCCAATAAATATAAGTGAAAACAGAAATAAGAATAAAATAAAAACGCAGTGACCACTAAAACCACTGGCCATACAGTTAGGCCACAACCACGCCGTATCAATACAGTAAGGCTGAATACAAGCCAAAAGACAGTATGGTTGGCAAAATTGAAATTGTAGCAGTTTCTTCGTGGCAAACTTCAGCGTTGTCACGCAAAGAGAAAAGGTAATACATTGTCTCTTATTACCTAGCAAAAAGGCAAATTCTGTATTTAACCAGTCAGCCAGTATTATTTTTGGACGACCGAATAAACAATATGAAAAGAGCCCAGACTGCGTTGGCAGCTCTGAGCTCTTCATTTTATCACTTTAGCTCGTTAAACGTTGTTTTAATCTATTTGACCTCAACATTCGGAGACGGCGACCGACCACCTTTCAGTATGGTAAGCCCAATACGACAAAATTAATATGTCGAAACGCTCTCTGAGCTCTCGGTTCCATCCAGCACATCTGCATCTTCCGCTGTTGCTATCTCATCGCCATCCTCTATCACCATGTCCTCATCGGCGCTAGCCACTGCAACATCATCATTGCTGCCTGCCGTGGCATCTTCCTCGACGGCAGTCTGTGCATCAGTCGCTGGTTCGTTTTCCATTGGTGTCTCTTCTTGTTGACCACAGGCACTTAAAGCCAGAGCCGACGCGACCAGGCCAGCTGCTAGCCAGCTTTTAGACAGTCCATGTTTTTTAACGTTATCCTGTGTAATATTCATATTGCTTCTCCATTATTTTTTATTGACCGTCGACAGCTAATGCTTGATTAACGAAAACGACCTCTTGGTATATTTCTACTTGATGGCTTTCGTTGATGTTCATGCATTGATGTTCACGACTTCCATCAGTGTTCTCAACGAGCCTCATCTTAGTTTCTACTATACTAATGACTCGTCCTTTCCACCTTAGTGTTTACGACGCAGTTGTGTTAAAAAGATGTAACGGCATTGGTATCTACTAGCCAATCCTATACAGTGCTGCATATACTAGGAGCACATAGGCGTCAGGCAGTACTATAATATCCATTAACGCTTTGCAAAACGGGCGCTGTTCACAAAATCATCTTTACTATCGCCCCAATCTCCTCTATGTTAAATAGCATATTGTTATTTAGGCATTTGAGCCCTTTTTTTGCTACATTTTGCCTTTTTGGGCACTTTTATATTATTTAAAACATTCATCATTTTAAGGATATATTTATGAGTCAA
>NZ_JAKDUI010000248.1 GCF_030457785.1 Psychrobacter sp.
TCCTTTATTAATATGATTATTGACTTTATATCATGTCTTTACTGCTGAAATTTTAGCGTTCAGTTCATAACCTGAAACACTTATATATAGCAAGGATAACATGCGAAATGACTGACGTTGAACGCGAACTTCTTAATGATTTGTAGTTTTTGTTATCACAATATATGGGCTTTGCGGTAGCCAATACCCCAATTGCAAAAGCACTAGACGTTCAGCGTGCTACAAATTCAGCGTCCTACAGCTAGGCACAAGCCCATCTCAAATATCTGGTAAATAATTGCCCTCTATAACCGTCCTCTATAACTGCTCTCTATCTAAAAAAAGGCTTGAATACCAGTCTGTGCTCTACCTAAGATAAGCGCATGAATATCATGCGTGCCTTCATAGGTATTGACCGACTCTAGATTCATCACATGACGAATCACATGGAATTCATCTGAGATACCATTACCACCATGCATATCACGTGCAATACGAGCGATATCCAGTGCTTTACCGCAGTTATTGCGCTTAATCAATGAAATCATCTCAGGCGTCGCTCTATCCTCATCCATCAGGCGGCCGACTCGCAGTGCCGCCTGTAGTCCGAGTGCAATTTCTGTCTGCATATTTGCTAACTTTAACTGCACTAACTGTGTCGCAGCTAATGGCCGATCAAACTGTTTCCGATCTAGCGTATACTGACGAGCGGCTTTCCAACAAAACTCAGCAGCACCCATCGAGCCCCACGCGATACCATAACGAGCTTTATTTAGACAACCAAACGGACCTTTGAGACCACGGATATCTGGAAAAGCATTCGCTTCAGGGACATATACCTTGTCCATGACGATCTCACCTGTGACTGACGCGCGTAATGAAAACTTGCCTTCAATCTTCGGTGCTGACAAGCCTTCCATCTCTTTATCCAAAATAAAACCACGAATCTTACCTGCATCATCTTTTGCCCATACCACAAACACATCGGCAATAGGGCTATTCGTGATCCACATTTTATTGCCTGTCAGCTCGTAACCGCCCTCAACAGCACGTGCACGAGTCAACATTGACGCAGGATCCGATCCTGAGTCTGGCTCAGTCAGACCAAAGCAACCGACATATTCCCCTGTGGCAAGCTTCGGCAGATACTTTTCTCGCTGTTCTTCAGTACCATAGGCATAGATAGGGTGCATAACTAGGCTTGACTGCACACTCATCGCTGAACGATAGCCCGAATCCACCGCTTCTATTTCCTTGGCAATCGCTCCATAGGCAACACTTGACAGTCCAGCACAGCCATAGCCCTCTATGGTCACGCCAAGCAGACCCATCTCACCCATCTGCCGCATGATATTGCGATCAAACTGCTCATGACGGTTAGCTTGGATAATTCCTGGCATTAACTCTTTTTGAAAAAACTGACGGGCGCTGTCTGCCACCATCCGCTCTTCGTCGATGAGTTGGTCACGCAATAAAAAAGGGTCTTCCCAATCAAAGCTGGGACGCGTAGAGGTTGGCATGTGTATCTCCTTAATGTTGGTCTTCCTGACCAATAGATAATATTAAAAGGTGAATTGGTGAGTCCGTTTGGCTGTGTATTGTCATCATCTAAGCCTCGGCGCCCAAATAAAGACATGCTCTAATTCCACATACTTTTCATTTAACTTTGTTGTGATAGTAGTACGTTGGTTTATTATGTAGGCTACGTTTACAACAAAAGTTAATCAGGGCTGTTTATGAGTTATGACAATAAAAGCAAGCACCGACAAATACTGCATTCAGGTTTATTTCTTGGCATCGGCTTCTGCGCCCTGTCACTTAGCGCTTGCCAGCAGCCTGACAATCATAATACCACCACGGACCAAGCCGATAATATAAGCCAAACGAATAGTACTGAGGATACAACGGCTGCCAACTCTGCTCAAGTGTCTACTAAAACTCAGTTTCCACACTATATCGATAAGCTGCCCACTTTATTACACCCTATCACACCATTCATCACCTCTGAAAACGACGGCATCTATGACGAATTGAGCAGTTTGAAGTCTAGAGATAACAATTATTATCCGTCGATATTTTCCGAAAACACACCCTACACTTACAACAGCCACATGAGCAATCTGGTGTTTGAAAACATCGCGACAGGTACGACGAAAACGCTACTGCCCAATAACGACTTTCTTATTCAGCAAATGTTTATACCCTTTGTTAGCAGCTCTCCTATCAGTCAGCAGGATCAAAGTGACGCCGTTACTGTAGCTCCATCCCAAGCGACAAACGAAAACGAATTGGCTCAAAACGTACCAACAACGGAAGCACAAAGAGAATCTGCAGATGTGGAAACGGTTACGACGCTATTTGGAAGAATGATTTATCATATCAACGAGACACCGTATCAAGAGAATGATGATGACCAAAACCTATTTAGTCAGCAAGCGTTGTATATGAGCGATGACATGGGCGGCGCATTAAACAAACTCCACCCTGATAATGAGTTTGTACAACAAACCAAATGGATGCCACAAATATCGCGCTACTACTTTATCACCCAGTCAGATAGCGATGACAATGGCAATATCAATGAACAAGACAAAACTTATAATTACCAAATCGACTTTTCGACTGACGAGCCGACGGTAAAAAAATATGACTTTACCGATGAATCGCTATAATATAATGACAAATTGATATTGTTATTGAAGCCAACAACTGGCAGAACGTTCTGGTAGATCTGGTGATGCCGCTATCGACCATCCACTTGTGAGCCATTCATCTATATACCATTAACCTTAGGCACCACTATCCAGTTATTCGCCAACAGGTAGACTGTGCTATGAGCGCAATTTGGTTAATATAAATACTCATAAATAGATATATATGCGGTACACTAGACAATGCTAGGCAACTACAATATCTTTTTTTTGACCCGCTTCACATTGTAATAATAACGAACCACTTCTATAAGAGGAAATATTTATGATAAACATGAATGATATGCTGGGCGCTGTAACAGGCAGTGATAATTCAGACGCGAATGGTCTATCATCATTGATAGAAAGCGCAAAAAATATCAGCAGCGAAGACATACAAAGATACCAAAGTATGTCCAAGGCTGAGCTGCTAGAAGAAGTGAAAAACTCTGAACATAGCGCCACTGTCATCACATTTATCAAAGGTCTGTTAGAGAAGAAATTTAATAGCTAAAATATTCATATGTCGACTTCGAATACGTCAGTTTTGACACTGATGTGTTTTATAAGGCGTGGTTAAGGTATTTACTACTTGCTTGCTAATTTTGGTTGATGGTTTTAGCAAGAGTTGACCTATTTAGATCGCTACCGATTAAATGATTAAATTGAAGCCACGCCTTAGGGTATAAAAAATACATGCGATACTGTATTTTTTATACCTTAGATTAACACACCAAGTGCAACGCTAATTAATATTATAGAACGCCTGCAT
>NZ_JAKDUI010000249.1 GCF_030457785.1 Psychrobacter sp.
TCTATCATAATAGCCACCAATTACCCTTGCTAATTTTTCACATTGGCAGAGGGTTGTGATAAAATACGCCACCTATTAAACGGCTACCCCGCTATATCTTTAGTCAATCACGGACTTATCCTTATGAGTGTTACTGTATTTAACCCCCGCATCAATGACGACGCTGCCGCAAAAACTGCTACTGCACCTACCGTCACTGCACTCAAAGAACCAAGTTCAGCTCAATCTCCTGTCAGTAAAGCTGCGGCGAAAAAAGTTTTCGTCACTACTCAAGGCTGCCAGATGAATGTCTATGATTCTGACAAGATGCTAGACGTGCTCGGTGACTCGCACGGCATGGAGGTCACGCACGATATAGATGAAGCTGATGTGCTATTGATGAACACCTGCTCTATCCGTGAAAAAGCGCAAGAGAAAGTGTTTTCAGAGCTGGGTCGCTGGCGCAAGCTAAAAGAAAAACGCCCCGATCTTGTCATCGGCGTGGGCGGTTGTGTGGCTTCACAAGAAGGCGACAACATTCAAAAGCGTGCGCCTTATGTCGATATGGTTTTTGGACCGCAGACTTTGCACCGTTTGCCAGAATTATATGACCAGTCGAACGAGCAGCGCGATATCTCACCGAAAAACCGAATCGGTACGATTGACGTATCTTTCCCTAGTATCGAAAAGTTTGATTTTTTACCTGAACCTCGTGTCGAAGGCTATAAAGCTTTTGTCTCTATCATGGAAGGCTGCTCTAAATATTGCTCATTTTGCGTCGTGCCTTATACCCGCGGTGAAGAGTTGTCTCGTCCACTAGACGACGTCTTGGCTGAAATCGACAGCTTGGCAGACCAAGGTATCCGTGAAATCAACTTACTGGGTCAAAACGTCAACGGCTATCGCGGTGAAAAAGACGATGGCAGTATTTGCCGTTTCGCTGAGCTACTACATTATGTTTCGCACATCGATGGTGTCGAGCGCATTCGTTATACCACAAGCCATCCGCTAGAATTTACCGACGATATTATTGATGCTTATGCACAATTACCAGAGCTAGTCTCACACTTGCACTTGCCTGTTCAAAGTGGCTCCAATGCTATTCTGGCAGCGATGAAACGCAATCATACGATTGATGTTTATATCAATCAGATTGATAAGCTAAAAGCCATTCGTCCCGATATTCACTTATCGAGCGATTTTATCATTGGCTTCCCTGGTGAAACCGATCAAGACTTCCAAGATACTTTAAACTTGGCCAAAGAATTGAACTTCGATCATTCTTATAGCTTCATCTACTCTAAACGTCCAGGCACACCGGCTGCGGAGTTACCTGACGATGTGAGCTTCACCACCAAAAAAGCACGCCTTGCAGAGTTCCAAAAAGTAATCGTTGATTCGACACTCGCTAAAACTCATGAAATGGTCGGTACTACCACTCGCGTCTTGGTTGAGCAGGTTGCCAATCGTCATCCTGACTGCTTAATCGGAACGGCAGACAACACACGTACGGTTATGTTCCCTTATGACGTTGCACAAATGGACGAACTGCTCGGTAAAATCGTCAACGTGCGTGTGACGGATTTTGTTAGCCCGCACATGGTCAAAGGTGAGTTAATTGAAGTGTTGGCTTAGGTCGCATTGAAAATAACGATACTGAAAATAACGATACTGAAAATAACGATACTAAGAAAAATACTGGCCCTATATAAGAAAAAGCCCTTTCGCTAAATATAACGAAAGGGCTTTTTTTGGTAAATTACAGCAGATCATCATTCTGACAACCAATCCGTCTGACGCAAACGCTGCTTCGTCTCACGGCGGCGTTTTCTACGGACGATATCGATGTCTTCTTTTTCATGAATACCACCCTTTCTCAAGAGCGGATCCAGTGCCAAATAATTACGTGGTTTGACTACTCCAAGCGAATGCTGAGCACCTGATTCAGCTTGCTGCTCTAACTGCCGTTCAATCTGTTTGGCCTTTTTTAAGGTTTGTTTTAAGCTCATATTGTTACCTATTCTTTAATGCTATTTAGAGACCAATGCCGAAAACCATCTTAGCGAGAAAAACGAGCGGAAATTGCACATCTAGTACATTAAACGATTAGTACATTAGGCAATGTTGACGAAGCTAAAATGATTTGCAGGCTTGGTATTAGCCTTTGATACACATGACTTGCTTCAGCGTATGCACCACTTCGACCAAGTCGGTTTGGTTCGCCATTACCTCATCAATGTCTTTGTAAGCACCAGGTATTTCATCGATAACGCCTTTGTCTTTACGACATTCGACGCCGTCTGTCTGTGCTTTTAGCTCATCGACAGTAAACGCGCGTACCGCTTTACCTCGACTCATCTGACGACCTGCACCGTGTGAACACGAACAAAAAGATTCGTCGTTACCCAAGCCGCGCACGATGAATGATTTCGCACCCATAGAGCCTGGAATGATACCTAGTTCGCCATCGTATGCACTGATGGCGCCTTTGCGCGTCACATAGACCTGCTCACCAAAATGCACCTCTTCGTTGACATAATTATGATGACAGTTGATGGCTTCTTTGGTCAGCTGAAACCTCGGCAACCCCGCTTGTGGTGACTGTAATGACTTAATCACTAAACGCATCATCTCGCGGCGGTTTTCCATTGCATAATCTTGCGCCCAGCCAACCGCCTCGACATAATCGGCAAAGCTATCAGAGCCTTCGGCAAAATAAGCCAAATCGCGGTCGGGCACATGACCAAAACGTGATTGACGTTCTTTTTTAGCCAAATTAATAAAGTAGCGACCGATACAGTTACCGATGCCTCGACTTCCCGAATGCAGCATTACCCAGACGTCGTTATTCTCATCCAAGCACAGCTCAATGAAATGGTTGCCACCACCTAACGTGCCCAACTGTTTTGCCCAAGTACGCTCAAAACCTTTCAGCATTTTGAGCAAACCTGGATGTTTGTCAGTGATAGGTTTTAGGTGCTTTCCTAAGGGGTCAAGCGTTGAGTTTTTGGCTTGGATTTGCTTGTGCATGTTGAAGCCGACAGGTACTTGCTGCTCCACTATCGACCGCAATGACTTCAAGCTATCAGGCAAATCGTTTGCCGTCAGTGATAGACGTACAGCGTTCATGCCACAGCCGATATCGACGCCCACTGCCGCTGGAATGATGGCTGACTTGGTCGGAATCACACTGCCAACCGTCGCGCCCTTACCTACATGCACATCAGGCATCACCGCAATATGCGAGTGAACAAACTCTAGCTGCGCCAAATTACGTAACTGCTGCATCGCGCCTTGCTCAACATCTGAGGTATAAATTTTAACGGGTACACCGTTTTTACGATTTTTATTTAATACTAATTGAATGCTCATTGCATTATTTCCATTTTATTATTTTTGAACCATACTTATTTCTTGAATGACTTATTCTGATGGTTTTAGAATATTATTTATCTT
>NZ_JAKDUI010000029.1 GCF_030457785.1 Psychrobacter sp.
CAAGTATGAGCATTACCTAAGAAACCCCTACCTCTAAGGTAGTGGGTAGTTCATAGTCTTTATCTTAGCTTTGTTTATTCAGGAGAAAGGTTAGTCCGGACGATCATCGTAATCACTACCCATCTTGCCATCACTGAAGATTTCAGAGAAGTTACGCTCGTTGTCTTCGTCGATATGACCATCAAATACATCTTTAGTACCAGCGTTCGCGTCATTGTAGATAGCAACATCCATTTTGCCTTCAGATTTTGCCACGATAGTCGTTACGGCAGCATCACTACCGACGTTAACGGCAGTACGTAACATATCAAGCAAGCGGTCAACACCCAAGATCAAGCCAATACCTTCGATAGGTAAGCCAACTTGTGCAAATACCATTGAAAGCATGATCAGACCCACACCCGGTACACCAGCAGTACCAATCGACGCCAATACTGACATTAAAATAACGGTCAAGTACTCAGTGACACCCAGGTCAATACCATACAAGTTTGCGATAAAGATCGTCGCTGTCCCTTGCATGATTGCTGTACCATCCATGTTGATAGTTGCACCAAAAGGAACGGTAAATGAGGCAACAGAGTTGTTTACACCCATGCGTTTCGTGACGGTGCGTAAGGTCACTGGGATGGTTGCGTTTGAGCTTGATGTACTGAATGCGAATATCTGAACTTCACGCATCTTGGCTAAGAAAGTCTTGATTGATAATCCTGAGAAAAGCTTCAAAACAATCATCATGGTAACGAAGAAATGGAAAGCCAATGAGCCAACCAATACGGCCACATAACCAAATAGTGAGACAATTAAGTCCAAACCAAGCTCAGACATTGCTTTGGTTAGTAGTGCGAATACACCGTAAGGTGCTAGGTTCATAATGATGGTTACCATTTTTAGGATAACTTCATTAATCAGCTCTAAGCTTTGCACCAAGCCTTTTGCTGGTTTACCAACCATCAAGATACTAATACCAATCAATACTGCGAAGAAAATAATCGACAGCATATCGCCATTCGCCATGGCACTAATAGGGTTGGAAGGTACAATGTTTGAGAAAACATCCAGTAAAGGTGGCGCTTCTTTTGATTCAAAGCTGGTATCAGATACTAAGTCCATACCTTTACCAATACCAAATAATGAGCCCAGACCGATTGCCGTTGCAATCGCCAAAGCAGTGGTCATCATATAGATTAGAAAAGTTTTGGTACCGATGCGACCAAGCAAACGAATATCGCCAATACCACAAACCCCACAAATCAATGAGATAAGAACCAATGGTACGACGAGCATTTTTAGTGAGTTGACGAATAACTTACCGACAATGGCAAGGAATCCATTAATGATATATGTATCAATGAAGCCGCCTTCGGCGTTCAGTCCTGCATAATTTATAAATAGCCCTAGGACGATACCTAAAAGCATGGCAATCAAAATCTTGCCTGTCAGTCCCATATTTTTCCACATAAGCTCTACCCTTTTGTTCGCAGTGTTAGGTGATACCCTACCAAACCAATGCGTTGATGATTACTATCGCTGGCCCTTATATTCTGACTTCCAAAAAATAATTCGGTCGTTTTTATATTAGGTTTTTGGACAATATAAAATAATTGTTATGGTTGCTGCAAGATTTTTCTATATTATATGGTGGCGTACGAATGAAAAGGGTGGCGACAAATCTTGTCTGTAAGTTTTGATTCCAAAAAAAAGACCGTCTACATCGACGGTCTTTTTTCGTTTGGTGCTAGCAAGCGCTAGCCATTTCTTTTGTCAGAACGACTATCGTCAATACGGTCACGAATATCTGAATCTGAGTCCTTATGATTTAGATCATCATGTCGCTCGTCGCCAGTCATATGAGCTTGCTTTGTGTGATTGTTTGCGCCCGTTAGGTCTTCCGTACCCTTTGCGCTATCAATTTTATCAAAGCTTGCAACGGTATCAGAGGCTGTAGCGCCTTTAGTACTATCAGTGCTGTGATTGTCAGTGCTGTGATTGTGGCTCATCCGCTCGTTGAGATAGGATTCTGCATCTCGGTGACGATGATCTAGCGCTTGTTCATCAGGGTTAGAGTCGTCAAAGTCGGTCTGCGTGCGTGATTCTTTCACAGTATCCTGCTCAGCCACCATTTCTGCATCACCGTCATCTTCGTAACCGTGGTTGGGGTTGGCGCCCCCAGTTTGTTGTTCTGTATTTGTAGGTATGTTTGCGTCATCACTCGCAGCCTTTGTATCAGCCACGATACCGTTTCTGGTCTGCGCTTCGCTTTTTATCTGCGCATAATTGGTCAGTTGGTGAACTGCGTTTTCAATGCTATGAGGGTTAGGGCGGTCTTGAGCTTTTAATAGATTTTTATCGAAGACATCCGTCAACAGTGAGTCGAAGCGTATGGCGTTGTATTGAATGAGAACCTCTGCTTCTTCTTCAGTGATATCACCGTTTTGGCTGGCATAGACGACATGATCCTCAAAACTGAGCCCTTCAAAGCTGTCTTTGTGCTCAGCTTTTTTAAACTTCTGCCATAATGGTTCGATGCCACGAAGCGTTTGGTAAGCGAATTCCATACGTCCTGTCACGTCGTCCTCTTCGGTGTTGTAATAAATCACCGTTTTTAGATAGTCGCGGAAAGGGTTTGCCTCAAAGTCTTCCATAAAGGTATCACCCAGTCTACGCTTGAGCTCATCACTCGGCGGTGTGAAAATCCGACCACTAGGAAAGGTGACAAAGCTCACCAAGCGAGCTGCTAGGCGATTTGGGAAGTTATCAAAGAATGACTGGAATGCTTCTTGAATCGTGTAAAGGCTATTTTGTAACGCTACTTCAGCATGCAAACGTTCAGCATCTGATTTGCTGCCATTTTCATAAAACTGCAAGATAGCAGTCGAGATAAACAAGTGACTGTGGATATCGGCTAAGCGACCAGACAGCACCTCTTTACGTTTCAAGTCACCAGCGAGCAGTCCAAGCGCCATATCTGCGGTCAAAGCAAAACCAGCACTCAAGCGGTTTATGTGTTTGTAATAAGGACGACTAAAGCCATCAGCAAAACTCGGTGCTTTGTTACTACCGCCGACGTAGCCTGCGACAAACGCTTTGGCACCACGATTGAAGGTATAGCCTAAATGTTTAAAGAACAGAGTGTCGAATTCTTGTGTCGCTTTTTTCTTATCTTCGCTTTGTAGTAACTGCAGCTCATCAAAGAGGTATGGGTGGCAACGCATTGCGCCTTGACCAAAGATCATTAATGAGCGCGTTAGGATGTTTGCGCCTTCGACGGTGATGGAAACTGGAATCGCTTGATAGGGTACTGCCAAAAAGTTCCTAGGCCCCATCTGTACTGCACGACCACCAACGACATCCATCCCGTCATTGACCACGCTACGCATGGTTTCGGTCGCATAGTACTTTGCCATGGCTGTCATGACCGATGGCGTGCCGCCTTGGTTTAGTCCGCATGTGACCAGATGGCGGAAGGCTTCTAGCATATAGGTGTTGCTCGCCATACGGCTAGTGGCGTCTTGTACACCTTCGAACTTACCAACGGATATTTTGAACTGTTCACGTACTTTGGCAAAAGCACCAACGGATAGATAAGTCATCTCGCTGGCTGAGGTCGATAGAGCTGGCAAGGAGATGCCGCGACCAACGCCCAAGCACTCCATCAGCATACGCCAACCGCGACCAGCGTTTTCGACGCCACCGATGATGTAATCTAGTGGGATAAAGACGTCTTTGCCGTCGACTGTACCATTCATAAATGGCGAGCCGATAGGGTTATGGCGTGGTCCTATGATGACGCCCTGATGGCTGGCAGGTACGAGCGCACAGGTGATGCCGTAATCCGTCTTTTCAAGATCACCGAGCAGACCTTCTGGATCATGCATTTTAAATGCCAAGCCCACGACAGTCGCGACAGGCGCTAATGTAATCCAGCGTTTGGAGAAGTTCATGCGCAGGCCAAGCACTTGCTCGCCTTTATGTATTCCGTAGCAAACCACGCCTGTATCAGGAATCGCGCCAGCATCAGAACCAGCCTCAGGGCCGGTCAAACCAAAGCAAGGTATCTCATCGCCATTGGCCAGACCTGGTAACCAGTGCTGCTTCTGCTCTTCTGTACCATAGTGCATCAGTAGCTCACCAGGACCGAGCGAGTTTGGCACCATACATGTCACCGCTGCTGTCGGCGAGCGCGAAGCGATTTTGCTCATGACGCGGCTTTGAGCGTAAGAGCTAAATGCCAATCCACCAAACTCTTTTGGAATGATTAAACCTAAAAAGCCGTTGGCCTTAATAAACCGCCAAGCTTCTGGTGACAGCTCTTTGTCTTTATGTTGAATTTTCCACTCATCAAGCATCGCACAGAGCGTTTCTACTTCATTATCGATGAAGCTTTGTTCTTCTTCTGACAGTTCTGGATAAGGGTATTCAGCAAATGCCTCCCAATTTGGCGCGCCCATGAAGAGCTCTTTTTCCCACCAACTAGTGCCAGCGTCAAGCGCTTCGCGCTCCGTGTCACTCATACTTGGCATAGCACCACCCAAAGCCTTGTACACGGGTTTGGTGATTAGTGATTGGCGGATAGGATCAATGAGCAGCACCAAGCAAATCAGTGCTATTGGTACTCCCAAAATGAGTGACCATGGACTGATGATGGCGGTAACAATGATAGTGACCAGCGCCACAATGCTGCCAGTAACTCGCGATAAAGCCAATAAAAAGATGGTTAAAACCATGGCTAATTGAATGAGAACTGCCAAAATAAATAAGCCAATTGCCATGACTGTCTCCTTTATAATATTTGTGTGGTGCTATATCAAAGCGTGCAACTGCATGATATGGGAAGCGCTAAATTGAGTGTGGAAAGCGCTAAACTAAACATGGGAAGCGCTAAATTGAGCCAGATGAGTTATTATTCTGTGTGGTGCTCGACTCTTGGTTGTTTAGTTTACAGCGATGGTGCACGATAAACAAAAGTAAAAAACAAAACTAGCCACCAATATGAAACAGTCAGTGACAACTATCAAGCGCTAAAGTGCTACGCTGTGTCGATAATATGTATCATAACTCATATTTGATTGTGTTTTTATTCGCTTGCGAAGACAGTAAAAATCCGTCATCAGTTAAAAGGAGCTAGGCAGCGTTCGGCATAGGATAGAGTGTCATTTCGACCAACGATAATGTGGTCGACCAGTGCGATGTCCAACAAGTCACAGGCTTTTTTTAACTCATAGGTGAGTAGATTGTCCGCAGTCGATGGTTTGGCGTCAGTGTGAGGGTGGTTGTGGGCGATGATTAATTGGCTGGCAGCGTGATTCAGAGCGTGACGAAGGACGTGCTTGATACAAACTGAGCATGATGAGATGCCACCAGTAAAGAGTATCTCAAAATTCAGCAAGTTGAGCGCATTGTCTAGGCAGAGTGCCGCAAACACTTCGCGAGACTCACCACGCAACTGAGTAGCGATATAGTCTTTGACCATTTGCGAATGCCCAAGTGCTTGACCAGTTTTGAGCTGACTGTCTAAATAGCGCCTACCCATCTCCAGTGATGCCAAAATCTGCGCATATTTAGCAGGGCCAATACCATGGCAGGCGAGCACGGTTTCTTTTGGGGCGGCCAATAACTCTGCCAAACTACCAAACTTGTCAATCAAATGACGAGCCAGCTCAATCGCTGATTGTGACTGAGTACCCGTGCGCAGAAATATCGCTAATATCTCAGCATCAGACAGCCGAGAAGCCCCCAGCTTTAATAGCTTTTCACGGGGTCGGTCATCTTCGTGCCAGTCTTTGATGGCCATTGCCACTCCTTGAGAAGTCATCCTTTTGAGAGGTGCGTTTATAGATAAGTCGAATAAATGTGGGAATTCTTACCCAATTTATCTCATAATTGTTACTATAAGTGCAATTTTATCTTATCACTTTTTTATTGTTGCCATGCTTATGTCCAATATCGTGCTTGCCATTACCGGCGGTATCGCCGCTTATAAATCTGCTATCTTTGCTCGCTTGCTTGTAAAAGCAGGCTTTGATGTGCGTGTCATCATGACCACAGGCGCACAAGCATTCATCACTCCTTTGACTTTGCAGGCATTGACTGGCAACGAGGTGCATATCTCATTGCTCGATGAGCAAGCCGAGGCAGGCATGGGGCACATTGAGCTGGCAAAATGGGCTGATTTAGTCGTTATTGCACCGGCATCTGCCAATACGTTGGCGCGTCTGGCAATGGGTATGGCGGATGATTTACTGACGACTGTATGCCTAGCGACGACAGCGCCCGTCATTATCGCTCCCGCGATGAATCAGCAGATGTGGGCACATCCAGCGGTCAATCTTAATGTCCAGACGTTGGTAGATATGGACTATCAGATGATACAGCCGGATAGCGGTGAGCAAGCATGCGGCGATGTGGGAGCAGGTAGATTGCCTGAGCCTGAGCAGTTATTGGCTGAAGTGTTGCTTTTCAAGGCGATGCAAACCACGCCTCAGCTGCTATCAGGTAAGAGGGTGGTCATCACGGCAGGACCGACGGTAGAGGCGATCGATCCGGTACGCTATTTGTCCAATCACTCTTCGGGGAAAATGGGCTTTGCCCTAGCACGTGCTTGTGTGGCGGCTGGCGCAGAAGTTGTCTTGATCACAGGTGGTAAAGTGGCGCTGCCGACGCCGCTGAAAGTCACACGCATCGATGTATTGTCTGCTAAAGAGATGCTACTGGCGTCGCAGCAGTGCGTGGATGGTACGCATAGTGCGCTACAGCACGTACCGGAAGATGAACACGAACATGAACATCAGCACCATCATCACTCGCACGATCATGATCATCATCACCATGAGTACGAGCACGAAGATAACGCTGATGATAGCGTGAAAATGGCTGATATCTTTATTGCCACTGCAGCGGTCGCCGACTATCGTACCGAAGAAGCCGCTCCGCAAAAAATCAAAAAGACCCAAGAAGCGATGACATTGAGTTTGGTCAAAAATCCAGATATTTTAGCGACTATCTCGCTTGCTCACCCAGAGCTGTTTGTCGTTGGTTTTGCGGCAGAGACACAAGATGTCGAACACTATGCACGTGGCAAGTTGGTGACGAAAAACCTAGATTTGATCGCTTGCAATGATGTTTCAAGAGCAGATATTGGTTTTGCTAGTGATGATAATGCCATGCAGGTGTTTTTCTCGGAGCGATATGAGCATGACAGCATTACCCTAGAAAAAGCGAGCAAAGATGATATCGCTAAGCAGTTGGCAAGCATCATTGGCGAAGCAATTTGGCAACGACACAATGCCTAGCCTTGTCCTCATCGCATTGGTCTATAGTTATCGTTTATAGGCACTTAATATAGGTGCTAATTTATAAGCATTTGTTATAGGTACTATTTATAAGCACTACTTATAAGCACTAATATTATAGGCACTAAAGATTATGACTAATATGATGGATGGCGACAGCACCCAGACGTTATTACTGGTTGCAATCTTTGCATTGGCATCTTTGCTGCATGGTATCAGTGGGCTAGGGGTGACGTTGGTGACGACGACAGCGCTCGCTAGTATGTATCCATTGACACATGCGATTGTTTTGACGATATTCCCATCACTGCTGCTCAATATGATGACGTGGCTGGCAGGCGGTGGTCGCAGTATTTGGCAAAACTTTATTTATTATGGCAAGCGTTATTGGTTATTAGCATTGACCAGTTTGCTTGGAAGTATTCTAGGCGCAAAGCTCTTACTATGGGTCGATAGCGCTTATATTTTATTGCTATTGGCAGTAGTGATTGGTTTTTATGTCATCAGCAGTTTACTTGGTAAGCAGATTCGCCTGCCAGACACCAAGCCTGTTTTGATAGTTGTTGGTTTTAGTGCGGGTGTTATTGGTGGCTCGACCAATGCGATGTCTACGATATTGATGATGTATTTGTTGTCTGCCAGTGATGATAAAAACACCATCGCCAAAGTCGGTAACATGTGTTATTTTTTGGGAAAAATCGCCCAAATAATCGTCCTGCGTGAGCCTATTATGGCGCTTAGCACTGGTGAATGGCAGCTGGTTGCTGTGCTGAGTGTGTTATCCGTCGCTGCGCTGCTCGTCGGTATCCGCTTACGTCGTTACCTGCCGCAATCTCGCTTTCGTCAGCTTATTTTATTGATTTTGACCGTGCTTGGTATTCGTGTTGGTTGGCAAGGTGTTACGGCATTTTTCTAGCATGCTATGGTTCACTTCAAACGACAGCACAATCAGCGATTAAAGATATTCAATAAAATGCTAGCAACGATACTGATCACTATCATAGTGACAATAGGAAAATACACCCGAGTATTGCCTGATGTATGTTTGATATCTCCTGGTAGGTTGCCTATCCACGAGAACGCGTTGGGAAATATCAGCCAGATAACGCCTATCGCAATCAATACAACGCCAACGCCAATCAATATCTTTGCCATACAAAAACCCCTCCATTCTGTCGGTTGATTACGTCAATATGCTGATGATGTGAGGTTTTTTGGTTATCAAGGCGTTTTATATATTATCCATTAATGTCACTAAAATACATTTTTTGGGCTAGACGAAAAGTATTACAGTGTGCCTCGACCACATCTTCGATGTCCTCAGAATAACCACCACCCATGACGATAGCGATTGGAATGCTAGCCGCTTTTGCTTGCTGCAACACATATTCATCCCGTGTTTTGCAACCTGCTAGCGTCAAACCCAGCTTACCCAGTTTGTCCGTCGCCAATACATCTACAGCGGATTGATAAAATATCATATCTGGTGCGACTTCGCTGATGAGGCGTGGTAGCGCCTCTTTTAGGATTTGTAAGTATTCAGCATCGCCTGTGTCGTTGGTGAGTTCGATATCCAAATCTGAGGTTTCTTTGCGAAAGGGATAGTTTTTGGCGCCATGCATGCTGAATACAAAAACGCGTGGCTCATCTGCCATGATGCTGGCATTTCCATTGCCTTGATGGACGTCCAAGTCAACCACTAGAATTTTTTGTGCTTGGTTGCGGTTGAGTAATAAATTACTGGCGATACAGACGTCGTTGAAGACGCAAAATCCTTCGCCATGATCGGCAAATGAATGATGAGTTCCGCCAGCCACGTTCATTGCCACGCCATATTGCTGTGCATATAACGCACACTCATAAGTCGCATGGGCGATGTGGCGGCCACGCTCTACTAAGGCTTCAGTCATCTCAAACCCGATGGGGCGTGCTTCTTTTCGCGGCAATGTTTGGGTCTTGAGTTTGTGCCAGTAATCTTGAGTATGGGTGGTTAATATCTCTTCTTCGGTCAGCCGTTCCGGCGCAAAAAAGTTGTGAGTGGTGATGGTTCCTTCCGCCAACAGACGTTCAGGAATCATCGTATATTTTTGCATGGGAAAGCGATGTTTATCAGGGACGGAATAACGAAAGATATCGGAGTAAGCAATTTTTAACATAGGCTCAGTAGTGTTTGTCATGAAGTGTCTTGGAATGTAATAAAGTACTGTCAAATACAGCTTGTTTTCGTAGTTTTGAGGAAGCTAACAACAGACGATACTAGCCTCTGCTAATTAGTCTCTGCTATTACGCTAAAACCCATTTCAGCGTGCTTATTGAAAGGCTTGTGTCGGCAAAAAGAACGTTCGTGAGTCTGCTTGTTGGCGTAGATCTGCCAGTAAGCTTGGCATGTCTTCAGCAGGATTTTGATTATTGATTAGGTCACTAAACAGCTCATGAGTAACCGTGGTCATGGCAAGCACGCTCTGTATCAGATGTTCGATGATATCGTCATTAATACCAACTGCTTCGACATCAATGGCGTGTTTGTAGCGTATTTCACCATCATTAATATCCATTTCTAAGTTGCCAATCAGCATGTCGTAATTAATTTGAGTAATCAGCAGTATCGCTGCGTTTTGATGACTTTCTGGTATCAAAAATGGCAAGATTCCATAAACAGCCAGCAGCCGGTTGCCTTCCTGCGCTCGAAACAAATAACCACAGTTGAGTTGTTTGTGACATATCCTAAGTGATAAATGATGCGACTGTTGGCCGTCGTTATTATTAGGGCGATAGTGAGTATGATTCCAATTTCTATCATTAAAGTATGTTTTTAGACAGTCGACAATGGCAGTGCTGTCTTGATTATGCGATTTAGTTTTTTGAGCAGGCGTGCTGGTTGAAGTGTGTTTGCTGTTGCTGGCCTCATTAGGCACATCTGCGGTTTTCTTGCGACAAGCTTGCTTATGTCCTATTTCACGATTCAGCTCAGCGTCAATCACTGACTCAGACAGGTTTGGCGTCGGCCCGGCATTACCGACGACCGATTTTGGCGCAGGAGATGTCAGTAGTCGTTTGAGCTTTTGCCACCAGCTAAGTTTGTTTCGTTGACTCATAATATTGCATTGATCAGTTAGTAATTGTTGAATGCATCGAGGGGTATGTTGACAGGTGCATTGCATATTGATAGATACACTGTCAGGCGCTTAGTATAGGTATTATCTGTCCCACCTAGAGCGTGTCGTCAATTAACACATTTAATCATTTAGAGACCTTAAAGTGGCTAAATTTTGCTACTCGTATTCACAAGATTCTTTCCTTGATTAGCGTCAATTTATCTCATTTTAAGTCTCACTGTTTAAATGATGGTATGCCCTAGTTTCAGAACAAAAACAGGTTGCTGATATAATTTTACTTGGCTGTTGTGCCCGAATAGACCCTATTTCTAGCAGGTCCTATTTATAGTTAAGCTATCAAAAAATTTTTATTTAGTCTCAGGCTATCTCAAGCCAAGCCCTTCTTGTATATCAGGCTGTTCATAAAACGCTTTTAGCATCTCCCGAGTATGTGCGGTAAACCATGGGCTGTCCAGTGCGTCTTGCACGATTGGTACTAAACTCGTGCTTAGTTGAGTCATCGCTTGCTCATCGATATATAAGCTCGCTGCTACCGTCGCGATGGTATCTGTCTGGTGGTTGCTATACCATGTGTTGATGCTTGCTGTCACCAGGGTGTGTAGGTAAGGCGACACGCGCAGGCGGTTGTAGCTTTGTTGGATGCTGGCTTCTATATGATCGATACTGCTATTATCAGGCTCGTCGTTTAGATAGGTTTGTATTTCGCTGATCGGCTGATCTTTGATTCGTGACCAGCCTGTGACTAATAGCCGCGCCACTTCTTCATTTGACAAATGTGCTTGGGCATTGGCTTCTGCGCGGCGAGTCAAGTCTTTAATGTTGCGATGCAAGTATGTTTGCAGTTTTTCGTCAAGGTTTCTATTGGTTGCTTTTTCAAAAGAGCTGCGCCCAAGTTTCATGAGTTTACCAACGCCGCCTGCTTTTTCTAGCGTGGTCTCCATAAAGTCGTTTATAGCGTGGTACAGCGTCTGCGTCAGCAAGTCCGCAAAGGCTTCATTGCCGACCAGTGTATGAATCAAAATATTACGCTGCTGCTCATGACTGCCCACGTAGTTGGCCAGCGTCGCAACCTGAGTATCGTCAATCAGCTCGGACAATGGCACGTCGTCGTTGACTGGATGATAAATGACAGTGTGCAAAATATCACGGATATCAGTACGCATGACTTCGCTCATCGGTTGGCTCAGCAGCCAATCCGTCACGAGGTGTTGCACATCGTCGCTACTGATGTATTTATGCAGTGGTTGCTCACTAAACCATTGCCAAGCCTCTATGCTAAGTGGCTGTGCCTGCTTGCGTAACCATTGCTGCATAAAAGCAACTTGAGCGTCGATTAGGCTGTGTATCGTGAGGTTTGCACTTGTTACGTGGGTATTAGGTTGAGCAGCTGACGCGTGGTTATGAGTTTTTGGTTCGTCCGCTACTGAGTTTTGAGTGTCTGTCGTTTGGTTATCTTTCGAAGTTTGCATAGGTTTTGAAGTCATAGTAATGGGCAATTTGTTATACTGTGTGGTTGTAGTCAAGCCAACATTATAATTGTGCGGTTAGCGGCGTCAGACTGGATTACAGCGTGTTAATAGGTTTTATTTTACTTTATGCTGTAGTCTACTGTATATAACACTTGAGCATATCACCAATTAGTAACAGGTAACCATTCAGTGGTTTTAACATGGTTTTTTTTGTTACTTAAGCTTGATGCATGGTATAAGCATAAAACATTATGCCACGAACGCTACTTGTGTTCGTCGTCAATATGGGTTGCGGTTTCATAAACAAAAGAGGTTTCGATGACGGCTTTGAATACAGCCTTACTTGCGCTCGATGAGTTGACGGTTCAGCGTGGTGAAATACCGTTATGTGAAGGGGTGACGCTCAATTTATCTGCTGGTGGTATCTGTCATCTCATTGGTGCTAACGGTACAGGAAAAACGACGTTACTCATGCAGTTGGCGGGTTTGTTGCCGATATTGACAGGTCAGATTTACTATCGGGGCGAGTCCAGCTTACCGGCTCGACCTTTATATGTCTCGCATCAGTTAGGTATTCATCCCAACCTCACTGTCGCGCAAAACTTGACGTTTTTGCTAAATTTATATGGCATTACGCCAAGTGCTCATGATATCGACGACGCCCTCACTTGGGTAGGATTGCAAGGCTTTGAGACGATTAGCTCAAGCCATCTCTCGGCAGGGCAAACGCGCCGTATCACACTGGCGCGGCTGTATTTACTGACCGCTGATATCACACCTTTATGGTTGCTTGATGAGCCTTTTACTGCGCTTGATGTCGATATGGTCGCGCGTATGGAGGATCGGCTGTGTGATTTTGCTGCGGCTGGAGGTTCCATATTGATGACCAGTCATCAGGCTGTCGGTGTTGCCAATCAACAGCTCGATTTGTCAGACTACATGGTTTAATCAAGCGCTAGGGCTTAATCGAGAGCCAAAGAAAATAAAGATAAGTGATGATATCAGGCTCGCTGTATCGAGTAAGCATATACATCGACATGATAAGCGTGAGACGTATCAGTGAAAGGACGGATAATGACAGACAAGTCATGGCAAGACAGCCCGGCACAAATGGCACATAAAAGCTCACAAGTGATGGCAGCGGCTGCGCATGATATCAGCTTTGTGCAGTTGTGGCAGCGCGAGTGGCAAGTGAAGCAGCAAGGTGCCGTGCAGTGGTTATATCCTTTGGTGCTATTTTTAGTCATTATTACCTTGTTCCCATTGGCCGTAGGTAGCGAGCCTGCGCTACTGCAACGCCTTGGGGTTTCGGCCGTATGGATTGCTGCGTTACTGTCACTAGTGATGGGTGTTGATGGTTTGTTTAAGCCAGCGCTTGATAACGGTACGTTGGCGCAGTTGGTCGTCGCAAAAGCATCACTATCGTTATGGGTGCTTATCCGTTTGGTTATTCACTGGGTTTTTAGCAGTGGCATCGTGGCTGTGCTCAGTTTGCTCGCTGTGCCGTTATTTCAGCTCAGTTGGTTTGAAGCCGGGATATTAATGGCATCTATTGTGACGGGTAGTCCCATGCTGTTGATGCTCTCAGCGGTTGCTAGTAGTTTGACGCTATCATTAAAAAATGGCGCGGTATTGGTGCCTTTGATCGCTCTGCCGATGCAGTTGCCGGTACTGATTTTTGCTACTGGAGCGGTTGATTTATTTGCCACAGGAATGAATGGGTTACCGATACTGGCGTTGTTATTGGCGGGAAGTATCGTTTCTGTCTTGGTCATGCCATGGGTGATTGCAATGACCTTAAAAATGTCTTGGTTGAACTAAAAATGAAGCAAGTCGCATGACGGCGACCTTGTATAACGGATTTGTATGAAGAGTCCTTATAAAAACCTTTGTCGTAACAGTGTGTTGAAAACAAGCAACTTTGCTATAATAGCCAATTAAGTATATCGACAGTTACTTGTAGATTTTATCCAGTGCTCAACGCCGGCAGGCTAGTAGGTAGTAGCGCACTCAACGCGCTGCTTCTAAAAACCATATGCTGTGCAAATAGGTTTATTCTCATGCCCAACCTGAAAAATGTCTCATCTCCTAGCCTTTGGCAGCGCATTTGGCAGGGCTTTTTGACCACTGTAGGTACCAAGCAGTTTTTTCGCATCTTTGCACCTTGGGTCAAGTGGTTAGCGATACTTGCCGGTATTTGTCTGCTGATTGGTAGTGTATGGGGACTGGCGTTTGCGCCGCCTGATTACCTACAGGGTAATAGCTATCGAATTATTTTTATTCATGTGCCAGCAGCCAGCATTGCCATTTCTATTTATTTTGCGCTTGCTATATTAGGCGTCATCTTTTTAGTATGGAAAATCAAGACAGCCAGTTTGGTGGCGCAAGCACTGGCACCAATGGGTTTCTTGCTTTGTGTGATTAGTTTGATTACAGGTTCTATCTGGGCAAAACCAACTTGGGGCACCTATTGGGTGTGGGATGCACGGCTGACGTCTATGCTGATTTTGGCGTTCTTGTACGCAGGTGTGATGGCGCTATTTGCTGCGTTTGAGCATACGGCCAACCGCGGTAAGGCGGCTGCTATTTTATCCATCGTTGGTGCGGTTAACCTACCTATTATTAAGTATTCTGTAGAGTGGTGGAACACCTTGCATCAAGGCGCGACGTTTACTTTGACGGCAGCGCCAAAAATGTCTGCAGATATGTGGATGCCGTTGTTGTTGATGGTTATTGGCACCTATTTGCTGGTGGCAACCTTGGCAATTTATCGTACCAATACCCTTATCCTGTATCGTGATCAAGGCAAAGCTTGGGTCAAAGAATACATTCGTGGTCAAAACAAATAACAGTTAGGAAAAGGTTATGCAGCCATACTTTTATAGCGTGTCTGAGTTTATCGCCATGGGTAAGCATGGTGTTTTTGTTTGGTCGTGTTGGGCCATTGCCGTTGGCGTTATGCTGGGTTTTGTTGTGTATAGTCGCAGACAGCGAAAAACGCTTATCAAACAGATGACCATTCAGCAAGCGCGCCAAGCGCAGCGCACAAGTAAAACGCCTAATTATAAAACTGGAAGCACACGTTAAAAGTATTTCAATATCATATACTTGTCTTGTTTATTTATACTTAGTTACCTAGCAGACATGTGACTGCAACAGTCGTCATAGCGCTTATTGATTTGCCTGAAAAGTGCTACCATATAGCAGTGAGAAAAGTACGACTAGAAAGATCCTTAGGGAGTCTTTCTATTTGGAATAGTCTTTTTAATGTTGGTTTCTTCAATACTTTTGTTTTATAGATCAATATAGCCGTTCCTAGATAACTTGGATGCTCATCGTGTGAGCGTACTACATAGGTAGGCTGAGCACGCTTGAAACGATATCCGTCGTAGATGGGCTTGATTAAAATTTGTAAGACAGCAACGCTTCAATAAGGTAGTAGTATGAACGCAGTTCGTCGCAAAAAACTGATGTGGGTTATGTTTACGCTTGCAGGCGCCGCCGTCGCTGTGGTGTTGGTGATTTACGCCATCGGGCAACAAACCGACTATTATTTTGATGCGACAGCTATCGCACAAGGTGAAGCTCCACAAGACAAGCGTATCCGCGCAGGTGGCATGGTCGTTTCGGGTAGCGTGCAGCGTGCTCCAGACAACCCTTTGAATGTTGAGTTTGCAATCACTGACTTTGAATCAACAGTACCAGTGACCTATCAAGGCATCTTGCCAGACTTGTTTGCTGAAAACTCGGGTATCGTCGCTACCGGTAAAATGCAGGGCGACACCTTTGTCGCTGGTGAAGTATTGGCAAAGCATGATGAAAACTACATGCCGCCAGAGGTTGCCAAGTCCATGAAAGAAAACAACCGAAACGGGGTCACACCAGAGTCTGAGCAATATAACCCAGCAGAGCCAGTTCATGAAACTCAGACGCTGCAACAGTAAGGTGGCATAAAAAGTGACAGGTAAAACTGATATTTAAAAACCGATACCTAGAAATCGACATACGCTGCACGTAAAAAATCGCCACTAAGAAATTAGCGGCGATTTTTTTATGGTAGAAATAAAGTTATATAAGTAAGAATGTTTAGATATAGGGCGCTCTGGACGCCATATCCGAAACAGATGCCCCAAACTCTAAATGAAAGCTCTTAGTCATCCCACACAGGACTGTAATCAGGGTGTTCGATTTTACGGCCATCACTACGTGCTAGACGGCCAATTTGCTCTAGCTCCTCGGCACTTAGCTGGACATTGATGGCGTCCAAGTTGCCCTGTAGGTGGTCAGGGTTAGCCGTTTTTGGGATAGCAACGCGGTCTTTATTTGATAAAATCCAAGCCAATGATATTTGAGCGGGTGTCACATTGTGCTTGTCAGCAATTTCTTTGATGGTATCATTTTCAAACACACCCCCACGCGCGAGTGGCGAGTATGCTTCCAATAAAATATGATGATTGTTCAAAAATTCTTGCAAAGTCTGTTGCTTGATAAACGGATGAAACTCAACTTGGTTGACGACAATTGGCACATCAGCGTATTTTTTGGCTTCAATGATATCGGTAATGTTAAAGTTAGAAACACCGATATGGCGTGTTAATCCTTGTTTTTGCAGCTCACATAATGCAGGAATGGTTTCAGACAGTGGCACGCGGTCGTCTGGCCAGTGCAATAGCAACAAGTCGACATAATCCGTGTCCAAATCTTCCAAAGAGCGTTTTGCAGCGGCTACCAACTTCTCAGGTTGGAACTTCATATCATCAGGGAAAATTTTCGTCGTTAAGAAGAATTTGTCACGCGCCACGCCTGACTGCTTGATGCCTTCGCCGACTTGCTTTTCGTTGCCATAAGCTTGCGCGGTGTCGATGTGCTCATAGCCCATTTGTAATGCTTGGCTGACGACGTCGACACAGTCTTGCTCGGTCGACTGCCAAGTACCCAATCCCAATACTGGAATATTGGCTTGCCCTGCAGTACGGATGTTATAAGTTTTAGTGCTCATATTATTATCCTTTTAT
>NZ_JAKDUI010000250.1 GCF_030457785.1 Psychrobacter sp.
TGGCGGCAATTTATCCCATTTTTATCACCATTTTCAAAATGAGGACACGCCCTAGCATATGATTAATATTATTTACCTTCATCTTTTGATTTGTCATTAAAACTCGGCAGATGATGCTCAGTACTGTTGTCTTCTTGGTTATCAAGATAGTCCTCAGGACGACCAAACATCTTAGCTGTCCATGTCAGTATAACAATAGAAGCACTGAGCGCCAAAATGGCAAATGAGATCGTTGCCAATAACCACAGATGAAAGTTTTCTGATACTGCCTGTACATCTACGACCAAATGTCGTGACAAAGCCGTAATCGCAATAAATATCAAGAACTGCACCGGTAAGCGATGTGTCTTAAAATATATACCAATCATCGCTAGTAGCTCGAGATAAATAAAGAGCAATAAGATATCTTTTAAATCTGCTGAGCCTTTTTGAAAGATAACCAAAAACTCTTTACCTGCTGTCCAAACCACCACCACACTGATTAAAAATAAAATAACATAGTGGAAAATATCAACAAGCTCACGACCCACATACTGCAAGTGCTTATGTTTGCCCTGATCGGACCGAAGCGAATGTTCATTCTGCTCAGATGGTCGTTCTGGTATTTGCTCTTTCGGCGGTTTCATTAGTTGATGCCACCACTACTCAAATCGGCTGATTTTTCAGCAGCGTCGACAGTCTGACGAATCAGCGTGTTGATAGTCATTGGTCCAACGCCGCCTGGTACGGGTGTATAAGCACTGGCGATCTTCTCGACACCTTTTAGCTCGATATCACCAACGCCACCATTGTCTGTCGGATGAAAACCTGCATCGACGACGACAGCGCCAGCTTTGATCCATTCTGCTTTAATCAATTCAGGCACACCTACTGCACCAACGACGATATCAGCACGTTGAATATGTGCAGCCAAATCCTGCGTTCTTGAATGGCATATCGTTACACTACAGTTAGCATTTAATAGCATCATTGCCATTGGCTTACCCAAGATAGCACTACGACCGACGACCACCGCCTCTTTCCCAGAGAGCTCGATATCATGATGATCTAATAAATGCATGATACCTTGTGGTGTACAGGAGCCATATGCTGACTGCTGCATAGCCATACGACCAAAGCCAAGACAAGTGACGCCATCGACGTCTTTTGCCAAGTCAATCTGCTCAAAACAAGCGCGCTCATCGATATGCGCTGGTACTGGATGCTGTAGCAAAATACCATGTACGTCTTCGTTCGCATTGAGCTCGTCTATCTTTGCCATCAATTGCTCAGTCGTCGTTTCACTGGCCATCTCAACCCGAATAGAGTCCATACCGACACGCTTACAAGCATTGCCTTTCATGCGCACATAAGTCGCAGAAGCTGGATCATCACCGACCAATATCGTCGCCAAGCTTGGAGTACGTCCAGTTTTATCCTTGAGGGCATCCACGCGCGTGCGCAGTTGCTGTTCTATTTGTTTGGCAAGTGCCTTGCCATCCAAGATAGTGGCCGACTCTTGGTTAGTAGAAGCAATAGACATAGTAACTCCAATAGAAAGTGCGATTAGAAGATGCAGTAAAAAATAGAGACAGCGCCGCAACTACTTGCATGCCTGTCTTATGCTTGGCCAATGTATGGCGATTAAAGATATTGTACCTGCCTGCAGCAAAAAATCCTAGAGCGTGTCGTCATTTAAATAGTGAGGCTTAAAATGAGATAAATTGACGATGAGTAGCAAAATTTAGACCTGTTAAGACCACTATCAGCCCTGTCAAGACTACTAAGTGATTGAGTGTGCTCATTGAGAACACACCCTAGCACAGGATGAAACGAAAAAGACCGTCAAGAATCGAATGACCACAAGCTAATAAAGCACTATTAAGTGTTCGTAAGTGTTCGGCAACGACGTTAAGCCAACTGAACAGGCAAGCATTTAATAAGTCTGCAGCTCGATGCCCACAGCAGCACCGATGTCGCTAGAGCGATTGTCAGAATCAACTCCCCACACTCTAGTTGTCACCTTAGTCATAGGCTGTAGCTGATGCTCCCAAGAGACGTCGATCGCGGTAAGCTTATCGGTCGTCGGAAAGGCTTGGTTATCCGCCTTCCCAGTGCGAGAGTCTAACTCTTCTGCCTGATTGACTTTTGCCTGCTGCACTTTTGCATTGATAAAATTACGATTATCAAGCCACAATCGAGCACCGAGTGCAACGCTTTCAGCATCACCGCCCAACGCATAGCCTATTGGATAGCCTTGCTGATAGTAACCATCGGTATAAGTACTATGGTCGTAAGAAATACCGCGCACATCACCACTGGTACGGGTATCCGTATATTCCGCGTAAATCTGATAGGGCTTGTCTTGTATACTAGAGGCGTAATCAATACCTGCTAAATACATGTTTTTGGCTGGCAAACCACCGGCTTCGTCTTCACCCACATACTGAGCATAAACACCCGTTGGTACATTGACCAATGGTGCTAAGCTCAAGCGTGCATCAAAGCCTCCCAACTGATTGGCTGGGTCGGCTTTGCCCGTGTCGCCATTATCTCTTGTCCCTAACAGCGCATCACCAAAAGAACTAAGACTCTCAGGTCGACCATCACCACCCCACATAAAGGTACGAGAAGCTCCCAACTCTAGCCAGTCAAAAGGCTGAGCTGTCAGGCGCGCACCGAACAGTTTGGCATCTGGAACCGCTTCGTAATCATCCAACTGACCAGCGAATAGCTGATACTGCCAAGGCCCTACCCACGATAGGTACTGAGAGGTCGGTGCTGTTTGCTGATCACGCTGCATAGTCATGCCAGTCACTGGTAGGCTCGCATCGCCGCGGATCAGGCTGCCATCGTGTCCAGGACCCCACCATGTTGGGATTTTACCCGCGATGAGCCATTGATTGGCAGCGGTACCAGCTAGGTACGACCCTTCAAAACTGACATCCGAGCTGTCTTCAATTATCTCGTCGTTTTTGAGGTTGGCTTGTAGGGAAAACTCCCACTCTGCTTCACTCAACGATACACCTATTGCGGCTTGCTGAGCAGCGAGTTGATCATCTGCAAAACTTTGGGGTAGCTGTTTTCGATCAGTCTGCAGGTACAATCCAGCATTGGCTTTGACAAGCGAGTTGCGGTCTTGCTTAAGCCTGTTTTGTATTGATAGCAGAACTCGCTGCTGCGCTAGCGTCTGGGCATCGGCACTACTTAGCGCACGTCTGATCTCGTTAGCCGTCAACGGCCACGTACTGGTGCTCACCTGTACTATCCCTTGGCTATTGAGCCAGTCCAGATCTGCTTTGAGCTTCATATCGTTCGTATACAGGTTTTGTGCAGACGCCACCACGGATATGGTGGAACATAGACCAATACTAAGTATAGTCAGTTCAAAATAAAATTGTTATGGTTAGGACAAACATCATAAAACAA
>NZ_JAKDUI010000251.1 GCF_030457785.1 Psychrobacter sp.
AGATAAATGGTTATAATATGTCAGTATTTGAGATATTTTTCTTTTGGATTATTTTACGTCCACAGCGTTATTTTTTTAAACCGTTAAAAGCTATGTAATTATGATTTGTGAATTTTCTGTAAAAACCTTTGATGAGCTCACCAGCGTTGACCTCTACCACATCTTAAAAGCACGATCTCAGGTATTCGTCGTCGAGCAGGATTGTGCTTACCAAGACATGGATGAAGTAGACTTCGATTGTTTGCACTTGATTGCTCATCAAAATGAAGCGTTGGTCGGGTACTGTCGTATCATCGCCCCTGAGTTCAACCTCAAAAGATCGCTAGAAAATCCTGCGCATTCAATGCCTGCCATCGGTAGAGTGTTGGTATTAGAGGAACATCGAGGCAATGGGATAGCACGACAACTTATGATGCATGCTATCAAGCATTGCAAGAAAAAGTACGGCAAAAAACCTATCGTTATCTCAGCGCAAGCTTATTTACTCGGGTTTTATGAGTCACTGGGGTTTATCGCTGAAGGTGAGCGTTATCTCGAAGACGATATCGAACATATCACCATGGTCTTACCTGAACTAAAAAAGGTAAAAATAAAAAAGCAAAAACAGCAAAAGGAAAGGTCCGGCCTAGCCGCCAAGTTATTCACTTTTATCATGTTGATTCTGAGTCTTATGTTTTTAGCAGGATTGATTTATCTCATGACTTAACTGGTTATTTTCTTGGTGAAACCCATAAAAAGGCTTTACATGACTTAACTTTAGTTTGCTGGTTGCTCCCCTGCTGGGTATGTTATTTTTGAATGAGGCTTCGAAGAACAGATAGGTTATTTACTTATTTGTAGGCTACTCATTCAACCGACTCAAGGAAGTGACGATGACCACTACTTCTAATACTCAAAATGCCACAGTAGAAAGTAATATTCGTCCAGATTACGACGACGAAATTCAAAAAATTGCCGACTACGTTGTCGATTATTCTATCGATGACGACTCCCCTAATAGTACTGATGCTTGGAAGACCGCACGCCACTGTCTAATGGATACGCTTGGCTGCGGCTTGCTGGCTTTGCGTTTTCCAGAGTGCACCAAACACTTGGGACCTGATTGCGTTGAACAAATAACACCGCATGGTGCGCGCGTCCCTGGCACCTCACACAGGCTAGATCCCATTAAGGCAGCGTTTGATATAGGCTGCATGGTACGCTGGCTGGATTATAACGATACTTGGCTCGCGGCCGAATGGGGCCACCCTTCAGACAATTTGGGCGGTATCTTAGCGGTGGCAGACTATATCAGTCAGCAGAACATCAGCCAAGATAAGGCGCCATTGACGATGAATGATGTACTGGAAGCCATGATTATGGCGCACGAGATACAAGGGGTGTTAGCGCTTGAAAACTCATTCAATCGTGTGGGTCTCGACCATGTATTTCTGGTAAAGGTGGCTTCTACAGCGGTGGTAGCCAAACTATATAAGTTACCACACGAACGCATCATGGCAGCTCTTTCGCAAGCGTTTGTCGACGGGCAAGCATTGCGTACTTATCGTCACGCTCCCAATGCCGGTAGTAGAAAATCATGGGCAGCTGGAGACGCGACCAGTCGTGCCGTCCGTTTGGTAGATATTACTCGCCGAGGTGAAATGGGAATACCCGGTGCCTTAACGGCGCCGCAGTGGGGCTTCTACGACGTGTTATTTAGTCATACCAACAAAGATCTAGCGATAAAACCTGAAGATGAGCGTTGTTTCGCTTTTCAGCGTGACTTCGGTAGTTACGTAATGGAAAACATCTTATTTAAGCTTAGCTTCCCTGCTGAGTTCCATGCACAGACTGCTTGTGAGGCGGCAGTGACCCTGCATCCACAAACCAAAGATCGAATTGATGAGATCGATAAAATAGTACTCACCACTCATGATTCTGCTATTCGCATCATCTCTAAAGAAGGCGAATTAGCCAATCCAGCAGATCGCGATCATTGCTTACAGTATATGGTTGCCGTTCCTTTGCTTACTGGTAATTTAATAGCGGAAAATTATGAAAATCAATACCACGAAGCGCATCAAAAAACGATTGATGGTTTGAGAAGAAAAATGGTGGTAGAAGAAGATGAGGACTACTCAAAAGACTACCATGACCCAAGTAAACGCTCTATCGCCAATGCTATTCAAGTGTTCTTCAAAGACGGCAGCAGTACGGAAAAGGTCGCTGTAGAGTACCCTATCGGGCATAAGCGCCGCCGTGAAGAAGGTATTCCTGTATTAGAAGAGAAGTTCCGTGATAGTTTAGCGACTCGTTTTATAGAAAGTCGTTGTGATGAAATATTTGAGCTATGCGACGATCAGTCGCAGTTAGAACAAACGCCAGTCAATGAGTTTATGGATTTATTCATGGTCAATTAACACAAGAAGTTTTTATCGTTTAAAGGTTGTGGCGTTTTATTCTTACCATCCCCATATGGTTTGATGCCTACCAAGGTATTGACTTACCTGCCCAGTCGACAAAACTACCCGACTGGGCAGCGGTCATAGTACCCAGTACTTCTAATAGACGTTTTGAGCTATAGTCAGGCGTGAATAGCTTTCCGTCTGCGACGTTGCCCTGAAAAGGAGCGGACAACTGCGTGTTTACCGTCCCTGGTTGCATCACGACCACACAGATATTTTTTAATGCACGGCCCCATTCGATGCTCAAGTTTTTCATGCCCATGTTCAACGCCGCCTTACTCATTCTGTAGCTATACCAACCACCTAACTGGTTATCGCTGATGCTGCCTACACGGGCGGATATGGTTGCATATATCGCAGGGTTGTCTACGCTACGTGTGGCTTTAGCGAGTAACGGTTTGACGTGCTTGGCAATGAGCAAACTTGCTAAGGCATTCACCTGCATGCTCTGTAAAAACATCTCTGTTTCTAGTTGTCGAAGTGATTTTTCAGGTTGCATTTGTTCATTATGCAGCAATCCCACACAGTTAATCACCCAATCTATATGCGTGCTATGTTGTTCGATTTCCGCTGCCATTTTCTGAATGCTATTTTCACTACTGACATCGACGGATAGCCAATGTAGATTATCTGCTGCTAAGATATTTTTTGTTGAAGCAGGATCACGGCGATGATAAGTCGCAAATACCTTGATACTGTCTATCGTGTCGTTGTTGTTTAGATTGCTTTCATTGTCATTGTCACTGCTATTGCTATTTGCTTGCAAGAGCTGTTGAATGATAGCTTGCCCGATACCGCCAGTGCCGCCGATGATTAGATAGTTTTTTTGAGCCATAAAGCCACTCCCTTTTAGTTTCCTTTTAATTTTTAATATTGAAACATTAACAAAAGAACAGAAATAATCATGATTATACGTACACTATCATTAATATATTGAGTAAAAT
>NZ_JAKDUI010000030.1 GCF_030457785.1 Psychrobacter sp.
GGAGCTTTTTTTTGTTCAAAAATTAGTGTTATTCACAAAAGTAGAGAATCAATGTCCCCAGCGCCTTGTCTGATGACTTCAAATTGTGAGCTGGTCATGTCGACGACCGTGGTCAATTTGGTGGTTTTGATACCGGCATTAATAAGACAGTCGATTTGATTGCTTAATAGTTCTTCAATTTCGAATGGATCATCAAGTACGGTGTCGTGGTTGGGTAATATCAAGGAGCTTGTCAAAATTGGTTCCCCCATTGCTTCGAGTAATGCTTGGGAAATGGGGTTACTCGGCACTCGAATCCCGATGGTTTTTTTCTTCGGATGAGCCAGCTTTTTGGGCACGTCTTTTGTTGCATTGAGTATAAAAGTGATAGGGGCTGGAGTATGTGCCTTTAATTGTTTGAATTGGGCATTGTCTACTGTAGCGTACGTTGCAATTTCGCTCAAATCACGGCAAAGCAAAGTAAATTGGTGCTTGTCGTCAAGCTCACGGATTTTCTTTAGTTTATCTAGGGCGTCTTTTGCCCCTAGACGACAGCCGAATGCATAGCTGGTATCAGTTGGATAGATGATTAACTGATCTTTTCGCAAAAGCTCTGCTGCTTGTTCGATCAGACGTTTTTGTGGGTTGTCAGGATGAATATAAAAGACTTGCATAATAGCTCCTAATTTTATAATTATGGTTGGGCTTCTCTCGGTAATTCAAGCAAAATTTATCGTTAAGACGGTTATAATTTAACTCAGTTCGTCCGTAAAAATGCAACGTATTGTCCATTTATTATAACAAATATAAAATTGGTTTGGTTGTCGGGCGTAACTGTGCGTCGTAGATGGCGACTACCTCACTATTGAAGTCCTAGGATCTAAACTCTTGAAAGTGCTAGTGAGAGTGGCATCAGGTAATATTGTATTGCTAGGTGGTAGTATCGGAATTTTGCAGATCAGTGAGACGCGCAGACTGTCAATAGCGCGTGCAATATAACTTTGGCATCACGTGGAATGGTGTGCGGTTTGAGAATATATTCTTTGGCCTGTAGGTAGACATCTTCTGCAAATGTGCTGCTGCTCGTATTAAAGTCTGCAAATAGGTTGTCCTGTGAGACTTCAAAAGAACGATTGCAAGCCAAAGTGAAGAGGCATTCTAATGCTTGAGGTTTGATTTCTACACGTTCAAATGCTTGTTGTTGCTTCTCCGTTCGACCGTCAGGGGCATACCAATAGCCAAAGTCAGGCAACCGCCTGCGCGCTTCGCCAGCGATACACCAGTGACTTAATTCATGTAAAGCACTGGCAAAAAAGCCGTGAGCAAACTCGATCCTAGCTGGCATACCGTTTTGAATAGGGAAGTATTCGGGTTCTCCATCACTACGAGAGAGAACAACTTGCTGGTCAGAAAACAACGTATTAAATAATTGAATGAGCCAATCAGTAGTTAGTTTTTCATAATTATTTATTGACTCTTGGGTATTGTCACAGTCCTTCAATTGAGTAAGTAAATGCCACTCACTTTTCCAGTGTCGTACATTTTCTGATTGTTTCAATACTAATGGGTCGACCAGTATGTCTTGAGAGCTGGTATTGAGCTCAGTAAGTTGTGATAGAAGCGTCTCGGCTTGTTTTTGCGGGAGTAGAGTAGCAAAATCAATTTTGTTGATAAGAGAATTCATAGGTAAACAGCGGACCAGATGGAAAATAAAAGTGAAGCGGTTTTGCGTGTTAATACGACAATGCACTTGTCAGATAAGGGCGGATGTCAATGAAATAATAACATACTAGCGCTAGCACAGCTTAGTGCTTTCCGTTAGTATGGCAGGCAATATTATACACCGTTTAGATCAATGAGGCCGCGTATGTTAAATACTCCAGAAGGTAAATCGTCAGCTGGTCATCACCATAACAAAAAAACATCTGTGTCGACCAGCGTGCCAGAAAATATCTCTCTAGATAAATGGGCTGATAGTGGCTTTCAGTGGGCGGGAGAAGTAAATCCGCAGGGTTTTAAGCGTCTATCTATTATATTGACAGCAGAGCGAGAGCAGGCAGCAGTACAGCTTGACATTGACTTGTACCGTCGCAACAACGTATTGCATATCGCCTTCACTTTGACGGGTGAAGTATGGCTCACCTGTCAGCGTTGTCTGCAACCAGTTGTTACTGATTTGTCCGATGACTACGATATCGCACTATTGGAAAACGATAGTCAGGCTAGCTTGCTTGACGAAGAACAAGACTATTTGATGCTTGATGAAGTTATTACTGAATCGGCACCAGAGCAACTTCTGCCATTTAAAAAGTTGCTAGAAGATGAGATATTACTAAAAGTACCAATGGCTCCGAAACATGATGACTGTGAAATGAGCATTGATCAGTTTGGTGATATCCCAGAAGAGGAAGAGACAGAAAATCCGTTCGCTGCCTTACAATCGCTCAAAGGTAAGCTCGACTAGAATTTAACCAACAATTTAACCAACATAGTACCGAACTCAAAAATACGATGAGCCGTGTCAAGGTCGCTTAGCCTACAATGTGTAGTACTTGCCCTTTTTTTTCTTGCTATTGCAGTTATGTGGACGGTATAAGTGTGCCATTAAGTGGGTTTATGACGATTTTTACTGGCTTTGTGCATAAGAGTGCAAGGCAGGGCTTTATTAATCCAATAAACATGCGTATAATGTCCGGTTTATTGCATTCTAGCAACAAGTTGCTTGCTGATAGAAGTTGACTGGGCAAAATTATTATAGATTTTAGACGTGGTCAGCGCTTTATGTAGCGGCAATCTAATTAACTAATGATGCTTGAGACTTAGGTTGTTGTGGTTATATAGCCTCTGTCAGTATCGACTAAAGCTGAATTTCAAGCTTATCCCTTTAAGTATAGGAGCTATATCATGGCTGTTCAAAAAAGTCGTAAAAGCCGTTCTCGTCGTGACATGCGCCGTTCACACCATCGTATGGAAGTGGCTGAGCTGAGCGTAGATGCTACCACTGGTGAAAAACATCGTCGTCATCACATGACTAAAGATGGTTTCTACCGTGGCCGTCAATTATTCAAGGTTAGTCAAGACGCCTAAGCCGTTGGAATATAATGGCTGATACTCAATAATGATAGTACTGGTGACTATCATTATTTTTGTGGCACTGTTATTCAGCAACTCGCTTTACGTTAAAAAATCCAAGTTATTTCGCTATCATATATTATGTGGCTGGATAACTTGGTTTTTTTGTTATTACGTTTTAGAAACTTTCTTGGTCAGTGCTATTACTGCTTGTTTAACGTGCCTCTTGTTTAATGTGACTTAGATACCTGACTTTACAGCGAATAAGCGGACAGAAAAACGTATTAACTTTTTACTATGGGCTAAATGGTCGTTTAGACTGACTTTACTAATACTACAGCGGCTTGAGCAGTCATTTGCTATGATAATGGGTTACGTCAGTGTATAGTTTAGTCAGCACGCGTTTTTTACGATAAAAAACTATAGCCATTCCACTATACAAGTATTACTACGTTTGCCTTGTACTACTTTTAAATTGAATCGACTATATATGAACGACATTATGTTAGTATTCATATAATACAAAAACCCAATTAATTTTAGGGATGTTTCCAATTAAATAAGGAATATTGGTTATGGCCTCTGTACCCGATATAGAAAAAAAGCAGCCGACTCGTATAGCGGTAGTTTTCCCTGGACAAGGATCGCAAGTAGTCGGGATGACTAGCGAGCTTGCTGAAACCTATCCAGAGATTCGTGATACTTTTACTGAAGCCAGTACTGCGCTTGGTGAAGACCTATGGGCAATTTGTCAGGATGAAGAAAAGCTCGGTCAAACCCAATACACCCAGCCAGCGTTATTGACTGCTAGCATAGCAATTTGGCGCATATTAAAACAAAAGATAAGTAGCAAACCTTGTTACTTAGCAGGCCATTCTTTAGGGGAGTACACGGCGCTTTGTGCCGCTGATGTGATATCGCTTGCTGATGCAGTGACATTGGTACATAAACGTGGTCAGCTCATGCAAGACGCTGTTGTCGGTGTTGATACTGCCATGGCTGCTGTGCTTGGGTTAGAAGACCAGCGAGTTGAGAATCTATGTGAGCAAGCGGCTGAGCATGTTGACGATGCGGTCGTTGGGGCGGCCAATTTTAATAGTCCAGGTCAAGTGGTCATATCAGGAAACGCAGCTGGTGTGACTGCTGTCGTTGATAAAGTGAAAAACACTGGAAAAAAATCCATCCCACTTAAAGTCAGTGTGCCGTCGCACTGTGCGCTGATGGAACCAGCAAGCAGCGCTTTGGCGGGGATTTTAGCAAAAATTACATTCGATCAGGCGACAATTCCTGTTATTCAAAACCGCCATGCACGTGTTGAGAGTAGCGCAGCTGGTATCAAACAGGCGTTAACCGAACAGTTAAGCGAACCAGTGCTATGGTCGAAAACCATGCAAGAGCTGGCTGACAAACAGATTAATGTGCTAATCGAATGTGGCAGCGGTAATGTACTGAGTAATTTGGCTAAGCGTCAAGCACAGCCAATTACTAGCTATCCTACTGACAAACCTGCTCGAATCGAAAAATTAATGGAGGTATTATCATGAGCCGTACGATTACATTAGTGACCGGCGCGAGTCGTGGTATTGGCAAAGCAGTTGCCAAGCGTTTTGCCAAAGAAGGCCATTTTGTTATTGGAACAGCAACGACCGAAAAAGGTGCTGAGCTGATCGATAATTATTTGCATGATAGTGGTGGTATCGGTCGTGTATTAAACGTTCGTGAAACAGCCCAAATTGATAAGCTGTTTGAAGAGATCGAAAGCGTCTATGGTGCAGTACAAGTATTGGTCAACAATGCTGGTATCACCCAAGATGGCTTATTAATGCGGATGAAAGATGAAGACTGGGAAAACGTAGTCAACACCAACTTGACGTCAGTTTACCGTATGAGCAAACGAGCGGTTAGGGGAATGATGAAAGCTCGCCGTGGACGTATCATCAATATCACTTCGGTGGTTGCTCAAATGGGTAATGCAGGTCAGTCTAACTATGCTGCAACCAAGGCAGGCGTTGAAGGCTTCAGTCGTACCTTAGCGCGAGAAATCGGCTCAAGACAGGTAACTATCAATTGCGTCGCACCAGGTTTGATCGAAACAGATATGACCGATGAGCTTGATGAGCGCCTATTGAACTCCATGTTGGATGCAGTGCCCATTAGCCGTTTGGGCCAGCCGGAAGACATCGCCGCTGCTGTACATTTCTTGGCCAGTGATGAGGCCAGCTATATCACAGGAGCTGTCATTCCTGTCAATGGCGGCATGTATATGTAAGTCGCTCGCAAGTGTTACACAGTAATAATAAAAAACTGTGTGAACGAGTGTAAACTATAATAAAGGGTGCTATAATGACGGATACTTTTATGCCAAGGTCTGTATCATAGTAAGCGCTTTTTAGACATTAGAGCGACTGCATAACGTGTCATAGAGTAATCAGACAGCAATGCTGATCTGGCAAATTCCATTTTATATACCCTGCTACAGAGCATAAACATTGCATTGTAGCAGCTTATTAAAAATAATAGATGATAAAGGAGAAATCTATATGAGTAACGATATCGAGTTAAGAGTTAAAGCGGCAGTGGCTGAGCAATTGGGTATGAATGTTGAAGACATCAACAACGATGCTTCATTCATGGAAGATCTAGGTGCTGATTCGCTAGATTTGGTAGAGTTGGTCATGTCTTTTGAAAGTGATTTTGGCATTACTATCCCTGACGAAGATTCTGCAGAGCTTACCACAGTTCAAAAAGCAATCGATTACGTACAAGCTCAGCTATAATCCGCTATTCATTTAGCCAGTTTTATCATGCCGCTTATCTTAAGGATAGGCGGTTTTTTTTGGGGTTGTTATAAGGTTTTCTTTAAGCTGTTATAAGTAGTTATAATGAACGACATCCAGATTTTAATGTCTTAACATAATTTAGATCAAATTAACATTACTCAACATACCTTTACTGTGCTAAACAGCCATCTTTGCTATACTCCTATTGTTAGATATACGCGGTTGTCCCGATGCTGCTTGTTGAGTGTACATCACGAACTGACCAGTAATTCACATGATCGGTATCGCGACTTCCTAGCTAGGATCAATACAGCAATGAAATGCAGTAAAGAAATACAGTAATGATGGATAACTAATAATAATATTTGAAGGAGTTTCATATGGGTATGTTCAGTTTTGCAAAAGATATCGGTGACAAAATTTTTAACCGTGACGACGCTGAGTCAGAAACACAAGCCGACGCCAATACTCCGGCGAAAACCGACGAGCCTTCAGCGCAGTCAGTGGCCAATATTTTGCTCAGCCGTATTCAACAGCAGAATTTAGACATCAGCGATTTAAAAATCAAGTACAACGGCTCAACAGACACTGCAGAAATCAGTGGTAAAGCCAAAACTCAAGCCGACCGTGAAAAAGCCATTATCGCTATTGGTAACGTGCAAAACGTTGCCAAGGTCATCGACAACATTGACATTGAAGAAGATGCACCTGAGTCTACTATGTATACCGTAAAGTCCGGTGATAGCTTGTCTAAGATTGCTCAAGACGTTTATGGCTCGGCCAACGACTACATGACTATTTTCGAAGCCAACAAGCCGATGCTGTCTGATCCAGATAAGATCTATCCAGGTCAAGTATTACGTATCCCCAAGCCATAAGATAAATTGTTCATCAGTTTATTGGTTGTTTACATCACAAAAAACGCTTCTCATTATAAGAAGCGTTTTTTTATTGTTCAGAGCCTTGAAAGCACCTGGCAAGGCAAGCTGGTCGACGACTCAGTGTTGCTTCTAGTTTTAGTCAGTCTCCTATAGCTCGTTTTTGAATTTGCTCAGCGATTGCCCAATGTATATGTTCATCTAGTATTTCGTTGTGCATGCCCAGTTTGGATCGTAACTGGTCGATCACCACTTGACTACTGTTGGCATTGCCAAGACCAATAGCGATATTGCGTAAGAAGTTTACATACCCTGTGCGCCTGAGTGGACTGCCTTGAGTGCGTTGCATAAAGTCAGACTCTTGCCATTGCCACAATTCAAGCAGGCTGCTGTTGTCGAGCCGGTGCCGTGGAGAAAAATCCTCTACAGATGTGATATTTGCATAGCGGTTCCAAGGACAAATAAGTTGACAATCATCGCAGCCAAACACACGATTGCCAATCGCACGCCGATATTTAGGATCAATGATGCCATCATGTTCAATAGTCAAATATGAAATACATGCGGCAGCATTAAGCTCATAAGGGGCGACAATGGCTTGAGTCGGGCAGATATCAATACACGCGCTACAACTCCCACAGTGCGGCTTGACTGGCGCATCATCGGGTAACTCGATGCTCACGAATAGCTCACCCAAGACAAAAAATGAGCCTGCTTGTTTGTTTAGCAATAAAGTATGCTTGCCTGTCCATCCTAAACCTGCTGCATCAGCGATAGGACGTTCAAAGATAGGTGCTGAATCGCTAAAAGGTCTAAAAACAAACGCTTTGTCTGAGCCAATATTGAGATGCTCCCATTTAGGAAGCATGGCTTCAATCTCTAGCGCCAGTTTTTTTAATCGACTACGCATGGTTTTGTGATAATCACGTCCTCTGGCGTAGCGTGCCACGATACCCTGATTAGGCAGGTCATTGTCGGTGACAGCACGTGGTTTGGGTGCTTCTGTCAGATAGTCCATTCGCACACTAATGATGGTTTTGGCACCCTCTACCAACTGCTCAGGATGAGCGCGCAGGTGATGGTTGTTGTGCATAAACTGTAACTGGCCTTCATAACCCTTTGCCAGCCATTGTTGCAGTTGCGTTATTTGCTGAGTAAACAAAGGATGATGGACAGACAGAAATCCACAGTCAGCAAAGCCTAAAGCTTGTGCTTGCGTCCGTATCCATTGTTTTACTTCTTCCGAGTGAGTGAAAATAGGCTCGCTCTTAATTATAAGGCTCTGCCTAGCCCTGTCGTTAGTTGCTGCAGAGTCTGCCGTCGGTGCTGACGTTGATTCAGGTTTTTGTTTTCTTGATGTTGATGGGGGTTTCATGCTGCTCATAAGGGTAGTGTGAATATCGCTATGATAAGGCAGTGAGCAGTGAGCGCAAGCATAGAAGCGAATAAACTTGTATGCATATCGATACAGTTCTAGAAGCAAGTTTTTGTTAACCTTAGTAAGAGCGCATCCCAAATTCAATCGACAGTCAGCTAAAGGGACTAGGAATGGTCAAATACACTTCTGGTTTGGCTTCGATTTATCTCATTCAGCTTATCATTTCAAATACGACCACAATTAGCCAAAATAAAAGGTAAGCAACAATCACATTTGACAATAATAACCGAGGGTTCTTCATGAAAATTCATCACCACCTTTCATCTGCTCAGCCTTTAGTTTTTGCAAAACCAATAGCGCTCTATAATAGCGAGCAGGTCTATGCGATAGAGCAATCATGGTTCGCAGCTGGGTACGATAGCTTTGGGTTGATGAAGCAAGCTGCATGGCAAATGGCGCAGCGTATAGATCAAATATGTGAACCAAAGCAGCTTGCTGCTCGGCCAATCACTGATAGTAAAATGTATCGAAAAAACCCTGGTCAGCAAAGAGCCAGTATTTGGGTAGGAAAGGGTAATAATGGTGGCGATGGTTGGCTCATGGCCTATTACCTACAGCAGATGGGCTGGCAGGTACAAGTCACAACGGTTGGGTTTACCAGCTATGAACTAGAGATTGGGTCAGACAACGATGAGAGAAAAATAGCATCCGATGCAAAAAAAGCGCAGCAGATAGCGCAAGCGGCAAACTGTTCACATTTACGGTTTGAAGACAATTGCGGTAGCCAAGAAGAGTCTCCAACGGCAACATGGCAGGCAGATGTTTATATCGATGCGTTATTCGGTATTGGGCTGGATCGAGCGCCTCAAGGCATTTACAGTAAAGCTATTAGCGCCTTTAATGAGCTATCTAATCATCCCCAGGCATGTGCCATTTCTGTCGATATTCCTAGTGGCTTGGTAGCCTCAACGGGTGAGGTGCATGACCGTGTAGCGATCCAAGCAGATATGACACTGTGCTTAATTGCCCGAAAGTTTGGGTTACATACAAAAGATGGATTGGATTACGGTGGCAAAATCATTGATATCCCATTGATCCCTTATCCGATAAATGATGTAGCATTCGCGCCAGTGGCAAAGCTAGTAAATGCTGCGCATCGATTACACCCACGCTGGCAAAACAGCCATAAAGGTAGCTACGGCCATGTACTGACTATCGGTGGTAATCGTGTTGATGGCTCGCAAGGTATGGGTGGCGCAGCAATACTTTCTGCCTCTAGTGCTATGGCAGCAGGGGCTGGTAAAATAACGGTGGCTTGTCACGAAGCATTTCATGGTGCATTGCTAACCTCATTGCCAGATGCAATGACCATTAATTTGCAGGATGTAAGAGGTGTAAAACAACTAATCCAAGATGCTAGTATTATTGTAATCGGAATGGGGTTAGGTCGTGATCAACAATCCAAAGACTTATTCATCAGCTATATACAAGCAAGCATAGAAGCTGGAAAACCAATCGTAATCGATGCTGATGGCCTGTATCATTTATCATCATTACAGAAAGAGAGCCACGAGTTAATCGATGAGCTGCGTTATCATAGCACCAAATATCAGGTTTGCTTGACACCTCATAGCGGTGAGGCAGCTAGATTACTTGATATGGAAATCAGTGATATAGAAAAAAATAGGCTGGCAGCAATAGAGCAGTGTGCGGAGATTTATGGTGGTGACTGGATACTAAAAGGAGCGGGCTCGTTGGTCTTAGAGCAGTGTTTGGTGCAAAAGCAGGTGTATGTTTGCGGCGTAGGCAACGCAGGTATGGCAACGGCAGGGATGGGTGATGTACTGTCAGGGGTCATGGCTGGACTGATGGCACAGCAAGAGCTAACCGTAGAATCGCGGAGTTTGCTGCAAGCAGTACTTATACATGGTCAAGCAGGAGATGCATTAGTCCATCAAATAGCCAGAGAGCATGGCGGGCTTTTAATGGGACAGCGGGGGCTACAAGCTCAAGATATGCCAGCAGCCATCCGTCACGTTATGCAATTACTCATTAGCAAATAAGAATATTAGGATGTATTGGACATTCAAGCATTTATGAATGTCCAATACATCCTACACCATATGTCGCACACTTTTTCTATGGAATGCGCTTAGATATTTGAGTTACTACAATACTGATCAATGGCTTGCTGGACACGCTCACGTTTCAGCTCAATCTCACGACCATCCAAATATTGGCGTGTACCATTAGAGTCCATTTCATAGATACGTCCACCAACATTTAAGTTCGTTAGGTTATTACGTAGAGATTGGCAACGTTGGGCATTGGCTTGTGCTTCTTGTTCTTCAATACGAGCTTCTAGCTGAGCGACGCGTTGCTGTTCAGCAGTTTGAGTATTGTTGTTTTGATTGGGATCTGTTCTGCCTGCCATATCTCCGGCATTGGTTTGTCTGCCATCGCTACGGAATTCAATTACTTCAATATTCGTACCATTTTGTGGAGGGTGCTGGCTATATTTGACCTCACCATGTTCGCCAATAGATTTATAGACTTGAACGGCATGACTGGCACTTATGGGAAGCATAAGCATACACGCAGTGCTGATGCTGATAAGCAATTTGGCAGCAGTGTTTTTTGTAAACGCAAACGCCATAGCAGAAATCCTCGTAATTTGGTGAAAATGTATATATTTTTGTGAATATAACATTTTATTGTCTAGTTGGTATCAAAAAGTACCTAAATTGGTTCCCACCTACTAAAAATAATCAATGTGTATGGTTTGATAACCAATAGTTAGGGGAAGGGATGATAAGTTTTTCTTGACAAAGGCTTGCAAACGGCCGAATATAACAATAGTTAATTGGTCAGTGAGCGGCACTTAATTGTATTGCCGTGACACTTGAAAGCAAAAACTATGAGTTGCTTATCGGTGGCTTATGTAGTTTTACTTTCTTTGTGATGATGTTATAGCAATGACAGTGATAAAAATAATCGCTAGTCATGACTGTATATATTATCTCTGGACTTATCTGTCTACAATGGCTGAGATAAACTTATTATTTGAGAGGTGCTGAGCATCTAGCTAGCGTTTGTTTCATAGATGGCGCAAGCCGTAGTGAAGATTCTACCCATACGTTGGTTATAAGGTCTAATTCCTTTGTAATGTAACATTCACTATGAAAAGAACCTACCTACTGGCGATCAATGCATATTATCGACAAGATTATGCAGATTTCGAGTGGCACGATTTGTCTAAAAAACTAAATAATAAGCTTCTTTCTAGATGCGCTCGCATCTTGTCATGGTATGACGATATCCTCCTGTCACAAAGCTGACCTTAAATACGCTACTGTATTTGAGTCTTTTTTCTGTGTCAAAAATAGTAAGACTTTAGTATAGTAGGCACACATTATTGATATGGACAAGAATCAGCGACTGTTTAATATTACTTTGCAAATAATGCCAGCACGTGGTTATTTTTTAAACATCGTAAGTTCTCGCCGCAAAAAAAGGTGACGAAAGTGACGCAAACCACACAAAGTCCGAACATGACGGGGCATACTCAAACAGGTAATGCCGCCAAAAATTTTGAAGAAAAACAGCAGGCTCTTGCAACAGATAACGCACAGCCTGTGATGCTGTCTGGTGCTGAGATGTTGGTGCAGTCACTGACTGACGAAGGTGTTGAATATATCTTTGGTTATCCAGGTGGCGCTGTTCTGCATATTTACGATGCCTTGTTTAAACAAGAAGCTATTGAGCATATTTTGGTACGCCATGAGCAAGCAGCTGGTCATATGGCGGATGCTTATTCGCGAGTGGCTGGTAAAACAGGTGTTGTGCTCGCAACATCAGGGCCAGGCGCGACCAATACGGTGACGGCTATTGCTACTGCTTATATGGATTCTGTGCCGATGGTAATAATATCTGGTCAGGTGCCAAGCAGTCTGATTGGGGAAGATGCCTTCCAAGAAACAGACATGGTTGGTGTCTCAAGACCTGTTGTAAAGCATAGCTTTCAAGTGCGTCACGCCAGCGAAATTCCAATGATTGTCAAAAAAGCTTTTTATATTGCTCAGTCTGGACGTCCAGGACCTGTTGTCATCGATGTGCCAAAAGACATGACAGCACCGAATGAAAAATATGCTTACGAATATCCAAACGAAGTATTTTTACGTTCATATCAACCTTCACTAAAAGGTCATAGCGGACAAATCAAAAAAGCCGTTGAGACTTTGTTATCTGCGCAGCGTCCAGTCATATATGCTGGTGGTGGCGTGATATGGAGCAAAGCTCACGAAGAGCTTACGGATCTTGCTCGACGCTTGAATGTACCCGTGACCAATACATTGATGGGTCTTGGTACTTTCCCTGGTTCAGACCGTCAGTTTTTGGGTATGCTTGGTATGCATGGTACCTATGAAGCCAACATGAGTATGCACCATGCTGATGTTATTTTAGCCATAGGTGCGCGTTTCGACGATCGTGTGACCAACAATGTCAAAAAATTCTGTCCTAATGCGACTATCATTCACATTGATATCGATCCTGCTTCAATCTCTAAAACGATTAATGCTCACATACCAATCGTGGGTGATGTAAGAGCTGTTCTAACGGAAATGTTAGGGGTTCTTGGTGATAACGCAGAGCTTGAACAGCACGCACTATTAGATTGGTGGTCACAGATTAATGAGTGGCGAAAGCGTCATGGCTTGCGTTATGACACCAGTACGGATGATGGCATCAAGCCACAAAGTGTGGTCCAAGCATTGTGTAAAGTGACAGACGGTAAAGCCATTATCACCAGTGATGTGGGTCAACATCAAATGTTTGCTGCGCTGTACTACACTTACGATGAGCCACGTCAATGGCTGAACTCAGGTGGTCTAGGTACGATGGGCGTTGGCTTACCCTATGCGATGGCGGCAAAACTTGTAAACCCTGAGCGTGATGTGGTGTGTATCACCGGCGAAGGCTCTATTCAAATGAATATCCAAGAGCTGTCAACTTGTTTACAGTACAACCTGCCCGTCAAGATACTGAACCTAAATAATGCCCAATTGGGGATGGTCAAGCAGTGGCAGGACATGTTGTACGAAGGCCGTCATGCACAGTCTTACATGAACTCGTTACCAGACTTCGTTAAATTAGCGGAAAGCTATGGTCACGTCGGTGTGAAAATCACTGATCCGGCGACTATGGAAGAGCAATTGGCCGAAGCCATGGCAATCAAAGACAAGCTGGTGTTTATCGATGTATATGTCGATCGCCATGAACACGTATATCCGATGCAAATTGCTGGTCAAGCGATGCGTGATATGTGGTTAACAAAAGGGGAGCGTACCTAATGCAACAACAACATCTGATTTCGGTATTGATGGAAAACGAAGCGGGTTCGTTGTCGCGATTAGTCGGCCTGTTCTCACAGCGTGGCTATAATATCGAAACATTAAATGTCGCACCCACGGACGACCCTAGCATCTCACGTCTGACAGTGACCACTATTACTTCGCCTGAAAGAATCGAGCAAATCACTAAGCAATTGCATAAATTGATTGAAGTGGTTAAAGTGCTTAATCTCACAGATAACATCCACGTTGAGCGTGAGCTTATGCTTATTAAAGTTCGTGCGACTGGCAGTGCTCGTGAAGAAATCAAACGCAGCGCTGATATTTTCCGAGCGCAAATCGTTGATGTGACATCAAACCTTTATACGATTCAAATCGTTGGCGATAAAGCCAAGCTTGATGGATTTATTGATGTGCTGGGCCGTGAGCGTATTATGGAAGTGGTTCGCTCTGGTGTTATCGGTATTGCACGTGGCGAAAGAACATTGAGCCTCTAATTGGCTTGATACTTATAAAACCCTTATTATTTTTATTATCAACAGCGCACCAACCTTAATCAACACTCTATAACTGCGGTTAGGGCAGAGGCGCTTACTATACATGGCACTCCATGATTGAGTACAAGGACTCTATTTATGAACGTTTATTATGACAAAGACTGTGATCTATCAATCATTCAAGGCAAAAAAGTAGCTATCATTGGTTATGGCTCTCAAGGGCATGCGCATGCGCTTAACTTACAAGACTCAGACGTCGATGTGACTGTTGGCCTACGTGCTAACTCTGGATCATGGAAAAAAGCTGAAAATGCAGGGCTAAAAGTAGCAGAAGTTGAAGACGCAGTGAAAGCGGCAGATGTCGTTATGATCTTGACGCCGGATGAGTTCCAAAAAGAGCTGTACAACGATGTGATTGAGCCGAACATCAAAGAAGGCGCGACGCTAGCGTTCGCCCATGGTTTTGCGATTCATTACAATCAAGTAGTGCCACGTGGCGATCTTGATGTGATTATGGTTGCGCCAAAAGCACCTGGTCATACTGTTCGTTCAGAATTTACCAAAGGCGGTGGTATCCCTGATCTTATCGCTATCTATCAAGACGCGTCAAAACAAGCTAAGCAACTTGCTTTGTCTTATGCTGCTGGCGTTGGTGGTGGTCGTTCAGGTATCATTGAAACGACATTTAAAGACGAGACTGAAACTGACTTGTTCGGTGAGCAAGCGGTATTATGTGGCGGTGCAGTAGAGCTAGTAAAAATGGGCTTTGAAACGCTAACAGAAGCTGGCTATGCACCAGAAATGGCTTATTTCGAGTGCTTGCATGAGCTAAAACTGATCGTCGACTTGATGTACGAAGGCGGTATCGCTGATATGAACTATTCAATCAGTAACAACGCTGAGTATGGTGAGTACGTTACTGGTACAGAAGTTATCAATGAACAATCACGTGAAGCCATGCGTAATGCACTAAAACGCATCCAGTCTGGTGAGTACGCGAAAATGTTCATCTCTGAAGGTGCTACTAACTATCCTTCAATGACGGCTCGTCGTCGCAACAATGCTGCGCATCCAATCGAAACTACTGGCGCTAAGCTACGTGGTATGATGCCATGGATTGGTGGCAATAAAATTATTGATAAAGACAAAAACTAAGCCAATACTTGAGCATAAAAGTGTTACTTGGCTTTAACGTTATTTGGCTTTAAAGAAACCCATGTTATCAGGAGATAGCATGGGTTTTTTCATAGGACATGGTTGATGAAAGTTCGCTCGTGAGAGACTCGCACGGGTTGAAAAGCGACAGTTGTTACCCAATATAAACAGGCGTCATTATTTCGGTGCTGGATTTCGATATTAGATAGTTTTTGTGGTGCAGCCAATTTGTGCAGCAGCTAGGTCTATCCTAACATGTCGTTGAAAGATCAGCAGTACGTCGAAACAAATGGTATTTCTCTTTTATTTTTCTCTTAGATTACAGGTTGTGTGTTGTGCAAATATCTTTTCCAGACTGGCTAACGCCGCAATTCGTATACATTACTCTTAGCGCTGTGGTAGCAGTCTTGATTTGGATAGAAGGGGAGATGCTCAAAAAGACTGATGGCAAATTGCCTAACTCTAAACTATTTAAGGTTAGCTCACTATTGGATACTGCGTGGTTTTTCGTATCAGTGGTGATGTTATATCTAGTCGACTTAACGCCCTTGGCTATTGCGGTTCCTGCAGCCTACGGTGTATACACGACTTTCGGCTGGGTGTATGGAACACGTTTGCTCAAACGTAAAGGCATCCCAGATTCTCCAAAAGATCTTGTCATACCCACTAAGTATATTGCTTATAGCCAATCGTTCGCGTTGGTGTTTTTTGCGCTTTGTTTATTGGTATTAAGTGCACCATGGCTGCCAATCGCTCAATCATAATGTGCTGTCTCGATGATTGACTTTTAAGGTAAAGCCCATGTCTTTAGAATCTCAAAGTTTCAAAAGATAGTCGACATATACAGTTTGTCTTTTTCTTTTCGATGTATGGAAATTTTGGTAATTCATTTGTATCTGTAATTGAAACAGGTAGTAATGATATAAAAAAGTCATCAATTTAAGCTGTTGCTATTATCAAAAACTGTTATAATCAAGCTGTACTCAAAAGATATTAAGCATTAAATTTGCTTTATTTAACAATGATTTATACCATTTTTAAACAGTTTTTTGGGTACGCGTCCAATTAATCGGTGATGACAAAAGTCACGCCAACAGTTAAAAGTCAGGAAAATTTATGTCAGATAAAGTTGAAGGCACTGTAAAGTGGTTTAATGAAGCGAAAGGTTTTGGTTTTATCGCTCAAGACAATGGCGGACAAGATGTATTCGCTCACTACAGCGCTATCCAAGGTAACGGCTTCAAAACTCTAGCCGAAGGGCAGAAAGTGTCGTTCATCTTGGGTGAAGGCAAAAAAGGCCCACAAGCTGAGCAAATCGAAGCACTATAATTCTCTGAGTCATCGAACTAACTGATTATCAGAACGTTCGATAACTGCAAGATTATGACCATGCATTGATTGTTTTGCCTATTAAAATAATAAAAATACCGTTTAATTTTTAAAAAGAGCAGCCTTTTATCAGGTTGCTTTTTTTATCCAGATTTTATTTAGGTAACTATCGATCGCATTAGCAGACACGACCCAATTCATAATAAAATGTCAAGCAAGAGTAGCGTAGGTAATAATAAAAAGACTTCAACTTCTTCTAAATAGTAGAGGGCGCTCGTG
>NZ_JAKDUI010000252.1 GCF_030457785.1 Psychrobacter sp.
ATGATTTTTATTTCTGTTTTATCCGCATTCTGTTAAGAGTAATAGGATGGGTAATGCTTCGCTTCTTGTTGGTTTTTTTGGTATTGATCGTGTTTTAAATTTAATCGAATGTTTGCAGTTTTAAATGACAGTGATGACAAACATAGATAGATATCAGTAACCAAAAAACTCAATCTTACAGGTAATGCAGGGCTGATAGCTAAGTTAATTAAATGGACTAAATGGATACGCTGTTCTACAACTTTAGTGTATAGAAGGTGTGCCCATAAAATTATACTGCGCTGGTAAGCTCTTATTTTTAGGGAGTTTGGTATGATTACTGAACATCTAGTAGACATGTCACGCTTGCAGTTTGCGGTGACAGCGCTTTACCATTTTCTGTTTATCCCACTTACGTTAGGCATGGTTTGGCTTCTAGTCATTATGGAGGCTGTCTATGTCACTACGGGGTTGCAGATATGGAAGGATATGACGCGTTATTGGGGCAAGTTATTTGGTATTAACTTTGCGCTTGGTGTCACCACAGGCATCACTATGGAATTTCAGTTCGGCACCAATTGGTCGTACTACTCACAGTATGTCGGTGATATTTTTGGTGCGCCGCTTGCTATTGAAGGTTTGATGGCATTTTTCCTTGAGTCCACAATGGTGGGGTTGTTTTTCTTTGGTTGGGACAGACTGTCTCGCTTTCAACATTTAGTTGTTACTGTCTTGATGGCAGTTGGAACCAACCTTTCAGCATTATGGATTTTGATTGCCAATGGCTGGATGCAAAGTCCTGTCGGTGCAGAGTTCAACTATCAGACCATGCGTATGGAGATGGTTGATGTTGCTGCTATTGTCTTTAATCCAGATGCACAGAACAAGTTCGTGCATACAGTATCGGCTGGTTATGTGGTCGGTTCCTTATTTGTGCTGTCCATTTCAGCCTTATATTTACTGCGAAAACGTGACGTTGAATTTGCCAAGCGCAGCTTTCAAGTAGCAGCGGCTTTTGGTCTTGCCTCTATCTGTAGTGTCATTGTACTGGGTGATGAGTCGGGCTATTCTGTGGGTCAGGCACAGCAAACCAAATTGGCGACCATGGAGGCTATGTGGCACACCGAGCCTGCACCCGCGCCGTTCAACTTGATCGCTAGTATCAACCAAGAAGAAGAAAAAAATAACTGGGAAGTGCAGATTCCTTATGCGATGGGTCTTATTGGCACGCGGTCTTTTGATACCCAAATTCCTGGTATTCATGATATTAAAGAGTTGAATCGTGAACGAATTATCACAGGTATTACGGCAGTAGGTCTGCTAGAGCAGTTGCGTGAAACGCCAGAAGATATGGCATTGAGAGATGAGTTTGAGAAAGTTAAAGATGATCTAGGCTTTGGACTCTTGCTCAAGAAATATACAGACGATGTTTCGCAAGCCACACCAGAAATGGTTCAAAAAGCCGCAGATGATACCATTCCTAAGGTAGCACCAATGTTTTGGTCTTTCCGTATCATGGTAGGGCTTGGCTTCTTAATGTTGGCTCTGTTCTCTGTTAGCTTGTGGTTTACCTTTAAAGGCACTTTTGCCGAAAAGACATGGTTGCTCAAATGGGCGGTGGTGATGTTGCCAGCGCCTTGGATAGCCGCCGAGCTTGGTTGGTTTGTCGCTGAGTATGGTCGCCAGCCTTGGACTATTTATGGTGTATTACCAACTTACGTGTCGACGTCAAATATCGGTGTGGCAAATGTTTATTGGTCACTTGCTGGGTTTGTTGGCTTTTATACTGTATTGCTGATCATTGAGATGTATTTGATGATTAAATATGTGAAGTTAGGACCAGCAAGTTTGGGTACGGGACGTTATGATGGCGAAAAACCTCGCGACGTAACGCCGACTGCAGCGGATCAGGAGGTGAATCATGTTGTTTGATTATGAAACCTTAAAAATAATGTGGTGGCTTATCGTTGGTGTTTTGCTGATTGGCTTTGCCATCATGGATGGTCATGACATGGGGGTTTGTACCCTGTTGCCATTCATTGGTAAAAACGATGAAGAACGTCGTTTGGTTATCAATACGATTGGGCCGCATTGGGAAGGCAACCAAGTCTGGTTTATTACTGCAGGTGGTGCATTATTTGCTGCATGGCCGATGGTTTATGCGACGGCGTTCAGTGGCTTTTATTGGGCTATGATTGCTGTTTTGTGGGCGCTATTTTTTCGGCCAGTTGGGTTTAAATATCGTAGCATGGTTAAAGACCAAAGATGGCGTAATGCCTGGGACTGGGGGCTGTTTGTAGGCTCATTTGTACCTGCAGTGGTCTTCGGTGTCGCTTTTGGTAATCTTTTCTTGGGTGTGCCATTTAGCTTTGATAATACCTTACGATCGACTTATACAGGCAATTTTTGGCAGCTATTGAGCCCGTTTGCTATTCTTTGTGGTTTGGTCAGTGCCACGATGCTAATTATGCAAGGTGGTACCTACTTATCCCATCGTACTGAAGGCGTTATTCAGACACGTGCCATTCGTTATACCATGCTTTCTGCTATAGCGATGGCAGTGCTGTTCGTTGGTGCTGGATTTTGGGTACAAACGCTTGATGGTTATGTTATTACCTCAACGATTGATCCTGCGGGCTTGCCGAATGTGCTTGGTAAAGACGTGGCTGTGCAGTCCGGTGGCTGGATGTCTAACTTTGCTACTTATCCTATAGCATGGGCGTTTCCAGCACTGGGTGTTTTGATGGCGCTCGTGACGGTATTGCTATTAAAAATGGGTAAAACACTGACTGCATTTGTCAGTTCGAGTATCGCAGTGTTGGGCGTCATCATGACGGCGGGTGTTGCACTATTCCCATTTGTCATGCCGTCATCTACTTTCCCAAATTCAAGCTTGACCATCTGGGATAGTGTTTCTAGTCATTTGACGCTAATGATCATGCTCTATGCCGTGGTTATTTTTGTACCACTGATTGTGGTCTATACCAGTTGGGCGTATAGCGTCATGCGCGGTAAAGTTACTGCTGCATACATTCGTGAAAATGATCATACGCTTTATTAAAAGCGCTACTAATTTGGGGAGAACGACATGTGGTATTTTGCATGGATATTGGGATTAGGGTTTGCTGTATTGTTGGCCATTGTGAATGCTATTTGGTTAGAGCATGAACAAGGTCGCTTAGAGGCATTTTCTCCCAAGAATAAGCAGTCAGAAACACCTGATCCTGAACAGCAGTCTGAGTAAATCTCAGATAAATAGTGGCAAACCATTTTGCTGATAAAGCCTGATGAATGGTTACTGCTTTCGACAATACAGTTTTATCTATTAGATACAAAGTGAGCTCAGATGAGCTCACTTTTTTTGTTAAGATATATGGATTAAAATCTTAAACGACATTTT
>NZ_JAKDUI010000253.1 GCF_030457785.1 Psychrobacter sp.
TCAGAAGAGCGATTTATACCACCAATGCGATAGAGTCGCTAAACAGTGTGATTCGTACGGCGGTGAATAAGCGTAAGGTGTTTCCCTCTGATCAGGCAGCATTCAAGGTAGTATATCTGGCAACCCAGCAGGCCTCTAAAAAGTGGTCGATGCCAATCCGTAACTGGACGTCTGCTTTAAATCGCTTTATGATTATGTTTGATGACCGTATCAGCAAGCATTTAATCTAAACGGCAGTTACACAGAATTCGGGATGGTCTCTTAAAACGAGCTGATATCCTCGCTGTTGATGATTTAGCAATCAAGGTAGCAGCCATGACGCTGATGAGTTTAGAAGAGCGACCCACGCCAAAACAACTAAACAACCTGACTCAAGACTGGTCACCACATCGTAGTGCTGCTAGCTTACTTCTATGGTCATACTATGGGCTGATGCGCAACAAGAACGCCATGCCTGTATGATGCTTTCAGCTCAATGCGGGTTCCACATAGAGAAACCAAGCTTTCTTTTCACATGCTTAAATTTGCTCTTTTTCAACACGCGATTCCTCTCTTTTATTGCATTGAGCTTTTTTCTCTTTCTTTTGGCTTCTGCTGAGATCTGTTTTTTAATGCTTATCTTGTTATCTTTAATGTTTTTGCTCGTGCGATCACTGTTTTTATTCAAGTCTATCTTTTCATCAGCACTCGACTTAGTGTCATGTTTGTCGTTTGTATCATCATTGATGGTTGATGCAATCGTACCGCTGTCTCCAACGCTACCGTCACCAACAGCAGAATCTTTGATACTACTCGCGGTGGTAGCGTTATCATTATTGTTATCGTTATTACTTTGAGTATCGCCTTCTGTTTGATGTTCAAGTTCTGATTGATTAACAATCAGTTGTTGCGTTGGTAACGCATGCTCAACTTTGTACTTAGCCACTTGATTTAGCACATCGACAAACAGCTCGTTTTGCTTATTATAAAACTCAACAATATTACTTGAGTTAATATAGGCTTGTAATTGGACAACATAGCAATCTTGACGCAACTCTAAAATGTTGGCTTGGTTCCACTCTTGGTTGGTCAGGTCATGCTCATCAATATACTCGTCTAAATGAGTCACCATTTTAAAGACTTCATCTATACTCGCAGTACGTTTGATATATAGCTTGTGATAAAACTGGAACATGTCGCGAGAAGTAAAGTTCTCAATCTGCATCGACGAAAAATCACCATTTGGTACAGTCACCACAGTACGCGACAACGTCCGTACGCGCGATGAGCGAATACCAATATCAATGACGGTGCCTTCGTAAGTACCAAACTTACAATAATCGCCAATTCGAACGGGGGAATCTGCTACAACAACCACGCTACCCACGAGGTTTTCGATGGTCTTTTGTGCACCAAGTGCCAACGCCAAACCACCCACACCTAAAGCAGCAATACCGGTAGTCAAGTCAAAGCCTAAATTGCCAAAGATGACAATCACGGCAAATATCAACAACAGCGCTTTGACGACTTTTCGTAACAACCCTAAAATAGAAACACGTTCTGTGTGGTTTTTCCTATAGCTTAGATTCACTGCTCGAGTAAAAATAGAATCAATCACTCGAAGCAGCAACCAAGTTGTCGCTAACCAAGACGCTATCTCAGCAAACCGATTGACTGGCTCGCGCAGCGTCACTGATACGCCAGCATAGACCATCACCTCTGACAAGATAAGTGCCATAATCACGACAGCCAACGGCAGTATCACCTTATCGGGCACTGGCATTGCCTCGCCACGCACTCGGGGATAAGCAATCTTGATAAGATGATACAGCAGCCAGACCAAAATATAAGTAAAAATAAAGCTGCTAACCACCATAATTAGTGCAGCAACTATATCAGCCAACATATAACCAAATATTTTTTGGTCTTCTAACGCCTCAAAGGTATAACGAGAAACCAATGTAGCTTCAGTATTTCTTACTACCTCAGGTACTGCGCTAAGCGTTTCACTAGAAAACTGCCAATACTGCTCGCCTTGAGTGGTCATCACTCTCTCTAGTAAAAGTGATATTCTTTGTTCACCCACATCGATGAGACCAACGAATTCTTGGTTGGCAGGTAGTTGATCCGTCAAGTTGCCCGTATAAGTATTGTTGATTTGCAAATCAGGCTGAAAACGACCGCCAGCATCCAACGCTTGTTTGAATTGGCGCACAGTGGTTGTTGGGTTATCAGACTTGGACAAATTCAGATAATTACTTGCCAGCAAGTAGTCGTTTTGGCTCAGCGCAGAGATAAAGCCTTGCACTGTATCTCGTGGCGTATCCCTCCCAAAGGAATCTGGTGCAGGAGTACTTGCTGACTCTTCACTGCTACTACTAGACAGCGCACCAGCATCGGCAGCCAAGGCACCGTTGGGCAGCAAGAAACTCGCTGCCATCATCAGTAAAAGCACCAGGCTCACGAATAGCACTTTGACTGTTGAATATAGTGACGCAGACGCATTACCAATGATCAGATTATGCTTAGTAAACAAAACGAACCTCTTAATTTTATATAAACACCACAAAAGACAGCTAAGCTTTGTACTATAACAGCTATTATTTATGACGACAGCGCTTTTATAGTCAAATGGCTTAACTGCCGATCCTACCTACTCGACAAACGGAAACATTGAAAATATCCGATATAAAAACACTAAGAACATTTCATCGAATTGAATAAATAACGACCCAACATGCAATATACTCAACTTAGCATGAATAAAAATTAGGTAAAACTGGTTTATAAACGACCGTTATTTCTAGATAATAAGCAAAGCTTAAGCTAACTGCTATATTTTGTAACGATACCTTTTCAATTATTGCTTTTGTAACTTTGGAACCAACTATGTCTTTACCACGCTCTTCTTCGAACACCTTCCTTCGCTTATGTATTTTAAGCGCCCTTGGTGTCTGTACTTTGAATGCAACCGCTGCTACCACTGACAGTACTGCTGCAAACAATGAATTACCAGAAACAGAACTTGATGAAGTCGTTGTAACAGCGACACGTACTCCCACTAAAGTCAATAATACTATTGCTCAAACCCGAGTGGTTGACAGTGAAGAGCTCAAGCGTTATCAAGGCCAGACTGTGCTGGAGGCGATCAATCATCAACCTGGTTTTAGCATCAAACAAGATGGTGGCATAGGTCAAAGTAGTAACTTCTATATCCGTGGCTATGATAGCAAACGCGTATTGATACTAATAGACGGTGTGCGTTATGGCTCTATGTCAAATGGACAACCAGCGTTAGGCTTACTACCAGCCGATCAAATTGACCGTATCGAAATAATATACGGCGCGTCGGGTTCTAGCATCTATGGTTCAGATGCTATGGGCGGCGTTATTCAA
>NZ_JAKDUI010000254.1 GCF_030457785.1 Psychrobacter sp.
AGAAAAATTGACAGTCATTATTTCTACTAAGCCCTTAAAATTTAACTTCTTTGGTAGGTTTTTTGGAAACAGTACCATTAATCTATAGTCAGTCTACAATAAAAGAGATACAGTCCATATTATGAAACAGTTTAAGTAGATTATTTTCCATCCATCCTTGTCGTAGAAACTTAGTGAACCGCCCCGACTTTATCGGAGAGTGATTTACTTGATTCAGGCAGCAACACCTGACAGGATTAAACTATCATAATACCGCTTTTCAAATTCAAAAGGTGACACATAACCAATCGTACTATGCAATCGTGTTTTATTGAACCAGTCCACCCATTCAAGCGTGGCTAATTCAACATCGTTGACGCCAGTCCAGCTCTCTTTTAAATATTGAATCACCTCAGACTTATATAGGCCATTGACCGTTTCAGCCAATGCATTATCATACGAGTCGCCTGTTGTACCGACAGAAGCAATCACGCCAGAGTCAGCCATTTTATCAGTATAGCGAATGGATAAGTACTGAACCCCTCGATCACTGTGATGAATGACATCCTTAGGGTTGTTCCTGTCTGCTATCGCCTGATTTAGCGCAGCCATAACCATATCGGTATTCATGCGATTAGAGACTTTCCAACCAACGATAGCACGAGCAAACACATCAATAATAAAGGCAGTGTAAACCCAGCCGCTCGTCGTCTTGATATAAGTAAAGTCAGCCACCCATAACTGATTAGGATGATGGGCATTAAAGTTACGATTGACCAAATTATCAGCGCGCTTCTGGTCATCACGGCTATTGGTGGTAATCTTGCCTTTGCCACGCCAGATGCCTTGCATACCATACTGCTTCATTAAACGCTCTACGGTGCAACGAGCAACCTTTACGCCATCAGCCTTCATCTGCTGCCAGACTTTACGCACACCATAACGGCATTTTCTATCCTGCCAAATACGTTTAATCTCGCTGAGATAATAGTCGTCATGCTGACTGCGCAGTGAACGCTTTTCAGGATTGTTAGCTAAATAGTTTTCACGATGATAGGTTGACGGGGCAATCGGTAGTATTCGACAGATAAGCTCGACCCCATAACTACCTCTATAGTCATCAATAAACTGAACCATTGTCTGAGTGGGCGGTCGAGCTCCGCCTGGGCGAAAAAAGCCGCAGCCTTACGTATAATCTCATTGGCTTGCTTGAGCTCTCTGTTTTCGCGTTCAAGCTCTTTAATACGTTGCTCTTGGCTTTGGGCTTGTACTGATGCCGGAATGGTTTGCTCTATGTGCTTCTTATGCCATGATCGCAGGGTTTCAGGTGTACAGCTAATCTTAGGTGCAATGGCTTGAATAGCTGACCATGTGGAGGGGTAATCGCAAGACGCTTCAATCAGCATGCGAACGGCGCGTTCTTTCATCTCGGGAGTATAAGTTTGTCTTTTCATTGTCGTATTCTCTCAGAATATTAAGTCTCCGACAATCCTGGGGCGGTTCACAATGAATTTAAATTGCCATTACCATTTGAGCTACAGGCAGTTATTACAGAGAAAATTATAGTCAGTAATTCGGATGTAAAAAAATCACTTAAGGATTTAAAAGAACAACTTAGCTTGCCCGCTTTAAGTAATCAATATATCGACAATGGTTTGCATACCATTATAAACAACGAACTTCATCAGCCATTACACGTTGACATTATTACTGGTGTTGATGTTAAGCACAGCTCACCACTTTACTACACAAGTATTAGCACACAAAATTTAGAGAGTACCTATAGCAGTGCTATACACCTATTGACTGAACATTGTGATAAGGAAAGCAAGAACAAACTACGTCATATAGCAAAACAGGGTATTAAAAGTAATCATTTAAAGCAATATGTAGGCAGTAATATGCCATTAACTCTGAATGCCTGCCAAGCATTTTTTACTAGACTTAACGGTGCTATAGAAAGCTATAACGGTCGATTAAAGCATGGTTCGGATATTCTTCATGACAGGTACATTGAGCAGTTTAACTGCTATAGCGTTTGGCTATGGCATATTATCATCATTCAAACAGGCATACGACCTGCCGTTCATGCATCAGGACTGTTGAATCAGATTGATTTCGACCAAAAAATCATGTGGGTATCAGATAAAGAAGAACGAAACAATCAATCCTGTGGACGATTGATCCCCTTAAGCAATTTTCTAATCACTGCCATAAAACTAGGGGCTGTCCTAGATAAGTAAAATTATATAGGATAGCATCTACATCAACTAAAACAATGGGTTAAACAGGGTTTGAACTAGTTATCTAGGACAGCCCCTAAAAGTATTATAAGAAGAGATAAAATGAAATATGTGTTTGATAAGCAATTAGAAATGATTAATGACTGGTGCATGGTAAAAAATGTACAGCGGTTTAATCAGTTAAGTCAAATCATTTATATTGATAAGTCTATTGGTGATGGCTACTTTGAACGTTATGATTTCGGTAGCATTGGTCTATCACGGGTCAATTGCTACTTTCATAGAAATCATCAATTCATTAATCCTAATTGCCAAACCAGTTATGTTTTATACATTGTTTTGCAAGGGAGCTATGAATATCAGCTAGACGACAAAGTGACTATAGAAGAAAAAGTAGGAGTAAAAGCAACAGTAAAAACAGAAGCAAGGCAGGTAAATAGAACCAAGCTAAAACAGTTTGAGCAAGTAACGATAAATGCGCCTGCCATTTGGTTAATAAAAGGCGATTTAGGGAGATTGAGCACAATTATTAGTGCTAAGGAAGACATTAAAGCCTTATATATTGAGCTAGATAAAGACTTTGTTGGTAAATTAGCCACACAAATAGAGCAGCAGACAGATGCCAATAATTTAATCATATCCAAATTAATGACTATGTCCGATTCGTCAATTCTACCTTTAAACCTGACTACCAAAGCGGCAAATTTTGTAATGCAGGGCTGGGAGGTTTATAACACACCTAGTCCCACTGATGATATTAAATTTATGGCACTACAAGGACAATGCTTAACCTTTACGAGTTTATTATTGAAACAATGTATTACTGAAATAGGCGGGGCTAAAGTACAGGTTCTTAATTCTGCTTATCAAGCCAAACTGCTTCTTGATGAGTTTTACAATAAGAATTGGACGATACGAGAGCTTGCGCAAAAAACAGGCACAAATGAATGTTATTTAAAGGCCGAATTTAAGAAATTAACGACTCTAACGATTGGTGATTATCGAACTCATAAACGCATGCAGTTAGCCATGAAACTATTACAAGAGAGACAAAAAATTGCTCCAATTGCTAATCAGCTTGGTTT
>NZ_JAKDUI010000031.1 GCF_030457785.1 Psychrobacter sp.
ATCATTTAGGTTGTATAGCTTTTACAGTAATAAAGTGCACACTGTATAAACCGTATAAATGCAGCCAGTTCGTTACAGCAAAATACGCGTGCCAAAAATATTATAGGCGATTATACCCTAATAATGCACTGTCACGAGCAAAGGTCGCTTCGAATTTGTTTCATTTTTTGTGTTAAAAACCATTTTGGCACTCTGCTCCCATCATTGATACAATCCCCTGTCGTGCACTTAGTGGGCAAATATTTACATTGGACAACATTGCCGTACAATATAAAATCATAAAGTAAATATGACGTTAACTTATGAGCGCATAATACTGGCATGTTTCTACAAAGCGCTTTGGCTCACAATATATCTACACATAAATCAATATTTTATGTGACTTTTGTTTTTTTACCCATTAACATATGACCATTAAATATAAAGATAAGCGAGTGTAATACTGAATGAAAAATCAATCGATATTATCTATAGCTTCTGTGCTAGCAAAGACTGCACCAAAACTTGGCATGGCAGGACTGGTGACGTCTGTAGCTCTACTATCTCAAGCATCTTATGCTGCGAACAACTCTGCAACAACCATACCCTTAGATATGTCTGGCATCAACGTCACCAAGCATGAAATTGCTGTCATGCAAGTACTATCAGAGATATGTCCACCGATGCTTAGTGGCGATCAAAAACAGCGCTTTTATAAATCTTACACGGTACATCTCCATGAGCTGATGCCATCTCTAGATGACCCAAAGGCAGCGATTCAGTACCTATCCACTCAGCAGGATTACCGTCAAGTATTGAATGGTATTCGTAACTGGACAATGGCATTCTCAAAACAAGACAACAAAGCACTGTGCGAAGACTTGGCAAACGCTGAATATTGAGAGCAGCCTAATCAATATTTAGCGGATAGCTCCATAGTAGGAGTAAATACTCAATAGAAGCCAAACAGTAGGGAAAACTCTAATCAATCATAAGTCGATTGCCCTACTCCCATCCATGTCAGCCATGTCAACCCTAGATTTTTGGTAGACGAAGTAACCGTCAAAACGCCCCTCAAATCAACATCTGCAGTTATTCTAAGACACGACCATAGTCAAAATATTTTTAAATTGCTACAGTGCTGCTGAGACAAATTTTTCGCAGCCCCCGTGAATACAGCACGCAAGTAATATTTGTACCAGTAGCACGAGAGTACAAGTGTATCGACTTTACTTTTCATTGGCTGGCGAACATGAAAACAACCCCTACCACAAGTAACTACCCCCCCCTCCTTCTTGGAAGGCTTTTTCAAAGAATTTGTGAAGGTTATTTCCCAAAAAATTTTCCAGTTTTATTGACTCTAGTATCACAAATCCTCTAACCCACATAACCAAACATTTATAAATAGCTGTTTTATTTTTAAGCACGTCTTATTTTTTGCATTTATCGATTCCCCAACGGTTATCATTTTGCTAAGATAAGGCGTTAATTTTATGTCTATCGTCCAGTCAACACTGCCTCCATTGATATCCTGTCTTTGAATATAATATTTCAAGCATGCTGAGAAGTGGCTAAGGTCTGATGCTGACCATATTCGGTAGATACATTTGGTTTCATGATGCGGTGTAACGATATATGACAGTTAAGCGTGTAAAAAGCCAGCTGGTGCAGCTGGTAATCGGTGTGAGTGTTTCTATGAGTGCGGTAATGGCAAGCGCGGCCATACAGCCTCCTGAGATGGATAATACCGCCTATGTATTGATGGACTACAACACTGGTGAGATCTTGGCACAAAAAAATGCCAATGAAGCACTACCGCCTGCTTCACTAACAAAAATGATGACCAGTTATATCATCGAACAACGCTTAGCATCGGGTGACCTAAAAGAAAGCGACCAAGTATTGATGAGCCCCAATGCTTGGTGCCGTGGTAGCAGTAGTCAATCTTGTATGTACGTGCCTGTAAACGAAACCGCCAGCGTCATCGATATGCTGCGCGGTATCATCATTCAGTCGGGGAACGATGCCTCAAAAGCAATGGCTGAACATATCGCTGGTAGTGAAGCGTCATTTGCCATTTTGATGAATGAGCAAGCAGAAAAGATTGGCATGGAAAACACAAACTTCGTCAACTCTACCGGTATGCCTGACGAAGGTCATGAGGCATCTGCACTGGATTTGGCCAAACTGTCACGTGCTATTATCAAAAATAGCGGTGACTACTATGATCTGTATGCAGAAAAAGAGTTTACTTATAATGGCATTACTCAGGGTAATCGTAACGCCTTACTCGCGACAGACCCTACCGTTGATGGTCTAAAAACTGGACATACCAACGCCGCAGGGTATTGCTTGGCAGCGTCTAGCGATCGTGAAGGTATGCGACTGATTTCCATTATTATGGGAACAGACAGCTCACAAGCTCGTGCCGACCAATCACGCGAATTACTCAATTGGGGCTTTGGCCATTTCACCACTGTTACCAAAGCACCTACTGGACAGTTCGTCAGCAAACTTCCATTATGGTTTGGTAATGCAGATGAAGTTGAGCTAGTGACTGGCGATAGCTTGCGCATCCTAACCACCAAAACACAAAAGAATAAAATAACCACCGTGGTTGATATCCCTGAAAGCCTAGAAGCACCTATTGCGAAGGGTCAAGAAGTCGGTAAGATGATGGCAGTTATCGACGGGAAAGCAGTGGCTTCAGTACCAATCGTGAGCAACAGCGATATTGAGCAATCAGGCTTTTTAAATCGTACTTGGCAACGACTGGCACGCTGGGTGCAAAACTTATTTTAAAAATAATTTTTCTTGTCAAAAAAAGACGCCCAATTATTTGAGGCGTCTTTTTTCGTTTTGAATTAGTGATTAGCCAACTAAAGCATTGACGATAGCTATCAATATTTGAGATCACCAATCGCTTTTTTGCCACTGGCATTACTTTTCTTCCGTTGATTCAGTTTAGATAAGTTACATTTGCGAAGACTAAGCAACCAAACACCAATATATATGCAGTATTTTAAATAAAGAAAGGCAACTCAGTCAACGGGATAATATATCAATCACCCTAACCAGCGTTCTAGCAGTTCACTCAATGCATTGTCATCGTCGTAGATAGAAGTATGACAATAATCGATACCAGCTGCTTTTAAAGTTGGCTCAAAACTTTCCAAGCTTCTTACTCGATGCTGTGGATACCAATATATCAGCAAGCTACGATGATCTACATCACTTTGTTCAAGTTGACGAATACGCACGGCTAGTGATACTGCTGTGACTGGTGGTATGTCTTCTGCAAACATCACCATATCAGCTTTTTCATTTCTCATGTCATCTATCATCAGCTGTTCGTATTGACGACAACTAACCGTTGCCCCCAAATACTCAAGCTCATTGACTAAATACCCATAATCATGACAATAATAGTAGACGATACTCAGTCCAGCGAATAAATTTCTCTGACGCTCTTGACGCTGGTTTGGCATGGACATGGTCAGTGTAAATTGCGTGCCAACGCCCAATAAACTGTCGACATCGATGGTAGCTCCCATAAGCTGCGCCATTTGCTTGACTACCGACATACCAACACCCGATCCCTCATATTGACGACTTCTGGATGGATCTATTTGAAAGAAAGGATTGAAAATATCATCTAAGTGATTACTATCAATACCGATACCTGTATCTTTTACAATTATCTGCCAACGATTGCTTTTATCAAAATGCGTGAGTTGTGACGTTATCGTTACCTGACCAACCGATGTAAATTTAATCGCATTACCAAGTAAAGCTGATATGATCTGTCGAATTTTTTCCACATCGCCTTTGAGGTTATAATCTATATGATGTATTCGACTGTTCAGTTCTATTCCCTTTTCTCTAGCAACAGGTTCAAATTCTACCAGAAGTTCTGATATCAAATGTAGTGGGTTAAACTCGCTTGAATGAACGCTTATTTGACCTTTTTGTATTTGATTTAATTGAATAATACGGTTGAGTGATACTACCAGCTGCTTACTGCCATCATCGATAATTTCAACAGCATCTTTTTGCTCTCTGTTCAAAGCGTTATGATCCAACAGCTGCAGACCACCCACAATGGCATTTAGTGAGGTTTTCAGCTCATGCGTTATCATATTTTGGAAGTTGTGCAACTGTACATTAAGCGACCTGTCTTTACTGTATAACTGCTTTTCAAAGACAGCCACCTCATCATAGTCTTCTCTAACCTTCTGCAAACGGGTAAATAAAACAATCAATGCTTGTTTTATTTGTACCAGCTCCTGAAAATTGAAACGCTGGTCAATAACGGGGAGCTTTTCAAGTTCCGAATTATTAATAACCACATCGCATGCTTCGGTCAATCCCTCGATATCCTTGATCGGCCAATTAAGTTTGCGCAATATATATAATGACCAGAGTATGGTCAGTAGTATCGTAATGAAAAAAAGTAGTAAGTTGCTTTGCAACCAATCTGCACGCAGCTTACTGACATCTAGAGTGATATTGATATAACCAATCAATATACTATCCTCAGTGATTTCATCAGTCTCTGAGAACGGGCTTGTCTGTGGATTTTGGTCATCTATTTCGTCGATATTGACACTATCAACTTCAATATCATTACTCACAACAGGATGATTGGAGCTGACTGTGTCGGCAAACAAAGCATTTTCCCAGCTAAATCTAGATTGGTTGTCATCGCTAATTGGTTGCGGGGTGGAATAGAATATAATACTTTGGATGCTCGGGTCTTTTTTTAGCAAGGTTTTCACTTGCTCAGCAACGACGGCAGCACCGTCTACTGTCGAAGCACTGGCTGTCAGAACAGTAGCCAGCTGTTCAATATGACGCTGTTTTTCTTGATAGTGATAGGTCAAGCCATAAACAAAAGACAACAAGGCGCCCGTCAACACAGACACGACAATGGCCTGTGCGACAGGATACCAGATAAAAATAGAAAGTTTTTGAGACGAACGGCTGTTCATATCACCCGACTGAATTAAGACAACATTTACTTATATTACAGGTATTTTGGGAATGTGATAAGTGCCACATTCAGGAGTTTTTAGGTAATTACTCGTGATGCTCAAAACATACAGCGATAAGGAATGGTAGGTCGCTACTTTCAACGACACAAGTTTTGACTCGCTTCGCTTTATCCAATTACGGAAAACTGCATCCTATAACAAGATAAAGCAAATCATAAGCCAATAAGCTTCGTACTAGCGAGATTTCTTATCTTTTGTGGTGAACTTCTGCGCTCGATTGCGTTCACGTTGGCGTAATTGTTGTGCTTTTGCTTTGGTTGGGGTGTCGCTTTTGTTGGCATATGGGTTGTCATTTTGTCTAAAAATGACATTAAGCGGCGTGCCTTCAAGTTTGAATACCTGGCGAAATTGATTTTCTAGGTAACGCTGATAACTTTTCGGCAATGCACTGGTCTGGTTGCCATGCACAACGATCACTGGTGGATTGTGACCACCGATATGAGCATAACGCAATTTGATACGGCGACCAGCGACGGTCGGTGGTGGGTTGGCAGTCACTGCATCTTGTAAAATCTGGGTCAAACGATTGGTAGACACCTCAAACATCGAAGACTGATAGGCACGCAAAATAGACGGGTATAAGTTGCCCACCCCAGTACCGTGCAACGCTGATATCAAATGTACTTTTACATATGGAATGAAAGTAAAGCGGCGATCCATCTCAAGCTTGACATAGTCTCTTTGATCTTGGGTTAGACCATCCCACTTATTGATAGCAACCACCAAAGCACGTCCTGCATCAAGGGCATAGCCAATCATATGCAGATCTTGATCAACGATACCTTCTTGCGCATCGATAACAATGACAGTTACGTTTGAGTCTTCAATGGCTTGTAGTGTTTTGATGACCGAAAACTTTTCGACTTTTTCATCGATTTTGCCGCGACGACGTACACCAGCGGTATCAATCAACACATAGTCTTTGCCATCACGTTGATATGGAATATAAATACTGTCACGCGTCGTGCCTGGCATATCAAATACCACCACTCGATCTTCACCCAACAAACGATTGACCAGCGTTGATTTTCCGACGTTTGGACGACCTATGATGGCAAGCTTCAGACCATTTGGCTCTAGCATGTTGTCCTGCTCGGGCATATCCGCAGTCAATATCTCTAGCAAGTTACCAACCCCGCGACCATGACTGGCTGCCATTGGGTAGGGCTCGCCCAAGCCTAATGCATAAAACTCAGCGGGAGCAGCTTCATGGACACCATCGACTTTATTAGCCACTACATATACTGGTTTACCAAGGGTATGTAGAAACTTACCGATTTCGGCATCAGCGCCTATCATACCAGCACGTGCATCAACGACAAAAACGACAATATCCGCCTCATGAATTGCTGTATGCGATTGCTCAGACATATAATCATCGATGTTACCGCTACCATCATCCGCCTCACCGATACCGCCCGTATCCACTACGATGAAAGATTTATTTTCATAGGTGGCATCGCCATACTGGCGGTCACGCGTCAGTCCTGACAAGTCAGCAACTAATGCCTGGCGACTCTTTGTGAACTGATTGAACAAGGTAGATTTACCGACGTTTGGACGACCAATTAAGGCGACCACAGGTTTGATACTCATGGGTTACTCTCAGTGAAAAACACAATAATATAGATACAATGGAGACGGTACGGCGACTGTAATAACAACAATCGCCAATTTTTTGTACGTGACCGCAAATTAGGATGAATGGTCAAGCGATAGCAATAGTCGCAATCGGTGGTGATGTGATTGTTAAATGATTCATGCTGCAAATATATAAAATAAAGAAAGTATGAAAGCAGCACCCGGCGCTCAACGGTGGCATAGAATACGTCAAAGCCATCGTTTAGACAAGCAGTTTACGCGAATGACCAAACGCTGTCTCAGCAGCGTTTGGATATCATGCGACACCAAGTATTTCAGGCTTAGCGTGCTAACTGCCAAATAGAGACTTGACCGGAGGCACTTTGGCTCATCAATCGATTACCTTGTACTTGCAAGTTTGTCAATGCTCCTTTGCTCTCTACACGACTAACGATGTTGCCATTGACTGGGTCAAATAAATGAACCACCCCATCCAAATCACCGACTGCAATATAATTACCAATCATCACCGGATTGGTTAGATGACGATATGCCAAGTCATCACTTTCCCATAAAGTCTCACCACTATTGCGATCATAAGCAACGACATTTCCGTCAAGGCTTGTGGCAATCACTTGCTGACCATTCACAGCCAATGCCTTTAGGCTCGCAATATCGTTGACGAACATAACTTGACGTGTCGCCAAGTCGATACCTAACATTTGACCGCTATAGCTAATAGCAAACATCTGGTTTTGGTCAACTACCGGCGTGCCATCAACATCGCTCATACGCTCTACTTCGCTGCTGCCTGCACCTACCCCTACACGTCTGGACCATTGCGGCAGACCGCTATCAGTCGTTACTGCGTGTAGACGTCCATCCGCTGTTGCTAGTAACGCGGTAGTATCATCCAATAATGTTGGCGCTGCGCTACCACGTACACTAATGGCCGGTACCTGGGTTGCAAACTGCCAAACTGACTGTCCTGTCTGTAGCGACAAGCCATGCAGAAACCCGTCATTGGCTGACAAAACAACGCGATTGTTATGCACCAGCGCAGGGGTTAGCACTGAGCTTGATAGCTGCTGCTGCCAGCGCTTCTCACCTGTCAAACTATCAAATGCTAGCACTAGACCTTCACGAGTGCTGACAATTGCAGTCTGACTCAAAGCATCTACTGTCACACCACCTGTAATTTGGTCATCAACATCTACCGCCCACAGGCGCTCGCCAGTGTTGTCATAACCTGCTAAATCGCCACTGCGTGACGCAGTTACTATCTGACCATCGGCATAGCCGACCTGCAATGCTAACGGATCTTTTTTACTGGCGCTTTTATTCCCAACGTCCGTACTGAATACTGGCTGCAATACACTAACTGGATCAGCAATCTGCACCAAATCGACAGGGTCATTAACGACTGGCTTGATACCACGATCACACCCAACCACTGCAGCACTCATCGCCACTAATACTGCCACGCTTACAACTGTCTTTTTAATGGTATTAGCTTTCGACATTTTGCTAGGGCAAATAGATTGAGTCATCATAAGTTCTCACTACAAAAATTATTATTAATTGGGGCATAGCAAATATCTAACCAGATACTGACCACAACTTTTATAATCGTGCTCAGGTGGCAGCCAGTAATGATAAGGATAGTGGCTTGCTGATTTTTTATTAAAGCTCACTAACGATAGTTCTGTGCTGTATTGATTTTTAAATGCTATCTATCATTATGTAACGTGCACTATGTAACCGGTATTTACTGAAGCCTAAGCGCTATTATTCATGAATAGCACTCAATACTATACAATTACTCTGTAATCTCTACAGATGGCGATTCTTCTGAAGTCTCTACCACTAAAGACGGTTCAGGCGTGGCAGATGCTTGAATAAGACTGGCCTGATCTTCGATTGGTTCCGGTACAACACCCAAGCTTTCCATCTTCAGCGCCAATACTGCACGTGTTTCTTGACGGTCACGTAACAGTTCCCATGCATTATTGTAAGATTTGATTGCTGCGTCTTGATCGTTTTGTACCAAATATATATCACCAAGCAATTCTTGCTGACTGGCTTCAAATGAGCTCGGCATATCAAATGTCGCTTCTGACAAAGCCGCATCTGCATCACCAGCAGCCAGTAACGTTTTAGCATAACGCAAACGAGCAATTGCCTCTAACCCTGCATCACCTAAATCGATATCTAAAGCTTGCTTAAGTGTTTCATTTGCCCCGTCAAAGTCATCATTATCGGATTGTTGACGCGCTTTTATCATCAGTGCTTGCCAAGCATAGATCGAATCTCCGTGAGTGGCTACTAATGCATCCATATCTTCATTTAATTGTGCTCGGCTCTGAGCAAGCGCTTCTTGAGCTTCTGCACCCAAATCAGGATTTTGCGCTGCCAAATTAATTTGCTCATTCAACCGCTGAATATCTGCATAATGATCTGCTGCGACAGTGTCCACGCGTGCATGATTATCCTGCCAGTAAGTCCAACCGAAATAAGCAGCCAACGCCAACAAAATGGCAGTGACAATATAGCTGCCATATTGCTTTAATGCTTGCATTGAATTGTCTGCATTCGGCGAATTAGGTGTCAGAGCCATATGTAGTTACCTGATTAAATTTATATTAAATAGCTGATGCCAGAAGCAATCAATTGCGAGAGAAGTTTTCCGAACTGGCTAACCAGTCTCGCGAGACGGTTTGCTGCTCCCCTGTCTGCATGTCTTTGACGCTCACAGTATTGTCATCCAACTCTTGTTGCGCAATGATGACCGTCAAGGCTGCACCTGATTTATCCGCTTTTTTCATTTGGGCTTTTAGGCTGGTTGCACTTGCCATCTTAACTCGAATATCTGGGCGACTATAACGCAAGTTTTGCGCGTAGCACATACCAGCACTATAAACTTCTGGATGAGCAACAACAAACACATCACAAGCAGAAACCTCAGAAATCGGTGTGACTGCTTCCATCAGTAGCAATAAACGCTCAAGCCCCATCGCAAACCCAATGGCCGGTTCAGATTTTACCGGTTTATTAGCATTGGTACCGACCGATTTTAGTTGTCCGATCAAACCATCATAACGACCACCGGCGCAGACCGTGGCTTGGCTACCAAGTTTATCAGTTACCCATTCAAAGACCGTTTTATTGTAATAATCAAGTCCGCGTACTAAATGCGGATTTATCTCAAAGCCAATTCCAAGCTCAGTTAGGTACGTCTGTACTTTTTCAAAATGCGCCACACTTTCTGTACCTAAAAAGTCAGCCAATTTAGGTGCGCCTGCTAATACCGCTTGCGTACTTGCTTCTTTACTATCCAAAATACGCAGCGGATTGGTCGTCAATCGGCGTTTGCTGTCATCGTCTAGCTGATCTTGTTTATCAGTTAAATAAGCCACTAGTGCTTCACGATATGCGCGACGCTCATCTATCTCACCCAAACTATTCAGCTGCAAATGCATCTCGTCTTTCAGACCCAACTCCTGCCACATCAGATGTGTCATCGCAATCAGCTCTGCATCAGCATCTGGCAGTGCGCTACCGAAGCTTTCCACTCCCAGCTGGTGAAACTGACGATAACGGCCTTTTTGTGGACGCTCATAGCGGAACATCGGACCGACATACCACAGCTTGGGGGTATCACCACGCAACAAATTGTGCTCAATTACTGCTCGTACTGCACCTGCTGTGCCTTCAGGGCGCAAGGTCAACGGTGTTGGCGGCTCAGATTTGTCTTTAAAACTATACATCTCTTTTTCGACGATGTCAGTTGCACCGCCAATAGCGCGGGCAAACAAATCGGTTTGTTCGACGATAGGCAAACGGATATGCTCATAACCGTATCTGCCTAATACTTTTGCCAATGTCGCTTCTAAATGCAGCCATTTGGCTGACTGATCAGGCAAAACGTCGTTGAACCCTTTGATGGCTTTGATCATGGTACGGTTATATCCTTAAAGTTGAACAAGTATTGCTATTATTATTGCTTTTGAGCGAAACAGAGTCTTTGAACTCGACTAAATAATGTTGTCAATTACTAACGGCAGCGTTTTATTTAACGCGGATAATCTCATTTTCTCGTTTTTTTGCCAAGTCATCTGCGTGAGCACGCACCATACTTTCTATCTCGTCTACTAGGTTGTCGGTATTGATAAGGTGACTCTTGTCCCCCATCCGATAAACCAGTGATTTTGGCGCTGCACCGACGATGCCGATATCGGCTTCTTTTGCTTCGCCTGGCCCATTCACCTTACAACCAATCACTGACAAATTCATTGGCTCACGTATGTCTTCTAGACGCGATTCTAATGCGGTCATCACCTTAATCACATCAAACTCTTGACGTGAACAGCTAGGACAAGCAATAAAGTTAACACCATTGGAGCGTATGTTGAGCGATTTTAAGATATCAAAGCCAATCTTAATCTCTTCTTCAGGCTCGGCAGCTAATGAGATACGAATGGTATCACCAATGCCATCTAACAATAAACCACCCAAGGCAATGGCTGATTTTACTGCGCCCGTGCGATAAACCCCAGCTTCGGTGACCCCTAAGTGTAGCGGATTATCAATCTGTGCTGATATCAAGCGATAAGCATCTAATGTCAAAAACACATTGCTGGCTTTGACAGAAACTTTATACTGGTCGAAATTCAGCCGTTCCAATATGTCAATATGACGCATCGCTGACTCAAGCATTGCCTCACCAGTAGGCTCTGTGTATTTACGCTGAATGTCTTTTTCTAGAGACCCTGCATTAACACCGATACGTATAGGAATACCGTGATGTTTCGCACAAGCAACGACTTCGCGAACTTTTGCATCGTTACCGATGTTCCCAGGATTAATACGCAAACAATCGGCACCCGCCTCGGCCACAGCCAAAGCAATTTTATGATCAAAATGCACATCGGCGATCAAAGGCACGCTGACCTGCTTGCGTATCTCTGCAAAGGCTTTGACGGTATCCATCGTTGGCGTGGATACACGCATCAAATCAGCACCTGCTTCCACGCAGCGTTCGATTTGGGCTACCGTTGCCGCCACATCACAAGTCTCTGTGTTAGTCATGCTTTGCACGCTAATCGGTGCATCGCCACCAATCGCGACATTACCAACATATATTTTCTTAGTAGGACGACGGTTAATAGGTGCTGACGCTGACATAAACAAACCCTTCCATTAGACGAAAAAACGCAATTAAACACTTATATCAACGCAAATAATGCAACCAGCCTAACTAGTAGGCATCTATTGATACATTAAGGTTCTAACTCAAAACTGGCTTGATTTTCCGTTGCATAAGCATCTAAAGCTACCGCTTCTTGATTGAGCATTAAGTTAACATTATCGACGTTATCGATCTGAATATTAAATGGCGGCATACCTGACAATGAATAATCACCTTGGGTCTGAGCACCATTCATCAAAGTACTGCCAGATGCATCAGTAATAACCACGACGGCATCGCCCGTCAACACAACGTCTAATACTGATGTGCTGTCATCACCTAAGTTCAACGCAGACCCCGACGCACTCACGCTAGAATCAATAGCAGCACCTTGAGCTTGCTCTATCTCTGAAATATCTTCTATCGCAGTAACAGAGGTTTGAGTATTTTCTTGGCTCGCGCTCGTTACCATACGAAACAAGAATATGGCTAAAATAATCACGCCGATGACTGCGATAATCAGTAAAGGGTTGAAACGAATACGGCTACGTGTGTCGCGCTGCAGGGTACCCATCGGGCGCAATGGCGTTTTGATATTATTGGCTGACTGAGACTTAAGCTCACTGGGATACGCAGCGTCAAAGCTGCTCGCTACTCTCACCGGATCTAAATCCAAGAATTTGGCATAATTAATCGCAAAACCTCGTGCAAAGGCAGCCTGTGGCAGCTCAGAAAAGTTTTCATTTTCTAATGCTTGTAAATGACGCTTTAAAATAAATAACTCGGCGGCCGCCTCTTCTAAACTGATTTTCTTTGTTTTGCGGGCTTGCTGCAACATGGCACCAAATGATCCCTGAGCGTTAGATTGATTGTTTGATGATGGGGTGGTCATTTCCATGATGCCTCTGGATTATTAAGCCAAGTCTTAAGTTGTTTCGCTTCACTACTTAGTGGATAAGCGGATAAAAGCTGTTCAGCCAATTGCTGGCGCGTTGTTATATCGTTTCGTGCTGCCGCAAGCTTGATGCCTTGCAAGTACAAGCGTGGGCTAATTGCTTGCCCCTGTACTAGTACCAACGTCTCATCATAAAGCCTTTGAGCCTGTGCTACACGCTCCTGATCGAGCAATAAATCTACCAATTCAATATGCGCAATAATACTATTACGATTGCCTTCGAGCACTCGTATAAAAGCTTCATAGGCAGCATCAGGATCACCCAATTGCAGATAGGTACGGCCCAGATTTTCTAGTGCACCAATTCGACCTTCATAGCCTAATGCAGCACCTGCAATCTCAAACTGTTCTGCCGCTTCAGGATAGCGCTTCATCCGCGATAAATAAACACCGTAATTATTGTTTGCTTGCTCAAAGTCCTTATCAAGCGCGATCGCCCTTTTAAAATACTCATCGGCTTTTTGTAGATTGATGCTACTGCCCTCTTGCTGCAGCAAAACGCCCATCATATCATAGGCTGGCGCGTAACTGCTATCAGCAGAAAAGGCTTTTTCAAGCTGACGCTGTGCGGTATCTAGCTTATTTTCACGGATGTATTGTGCAGCAAGCGAGGTACGGACGCGAGCGATTTCTTGTTGATCCAAATTACGATCATCACTAGGGCGCGCCGACGATTGATAAGGGGTGCTTGTATTCAGCTCGTTGCTTTGTGTGCTTTGGCAACCAGTGAGCACCAACCCAGCCAGTGCTGTTGCTAGCAACAAGCTTTTTTGCGTGGCTGTGTCCTCAGTCATTGATATCCAATGCCTGCAAGAACTCATGAATGGCTTTTGCTGTTTTAACTGACAAGAATTTTTAGACATCATCATAGCCGCCATCATAAAACTGTGATTCAATGCGTTTGATCGATGCGTTTGATCGATGCGTTTAACCCAAGAAACATCAGTTTAATAGATTTAGCCCCCATAAGTACAATTTAGTTGTCATTATTTGACTTAAGCATAAATTCTAACCATTTTACAGTCAACACAACCGATAGTTGGTTCAATATAATTTGGTTCTAAAGAAATCTAGTGCAGGTACTACAATATAATATACCAAGTGGGACCAATACCATATCCCATTGACAGAAGACTGGCTATATACGACACGCCTTAGGCTTTTTCACGATCCTTAATGCTTTGCTGCCATGCTGCTGAACGTCTGGTACGATCAGACACCTGACCGACTAGCTGACCACAAGCAGCATCGATATCGTCGCCACGTGTTTGACGAATGGTGCACACAAACCCAGCTTCACTCAATATATTGCTAAATGCATGTATTCTATTGTTGCTCGACTTATCATAGGGTGCGTGCGGAAACGGATTAAACGGAATCAAATTGATTTTACTTGGTAATCCGTCTAGTAACGCGACCAACTGCCTTGCATTCTCATCACTGTCGTTGACGCCATCGAGCATCACATACTCGATGGTGACGTGTTTTTTATGACGTGGGTTGACATCATAAACGTAATTTTTTGCTGCTGCGATCAACTCTTCTAACGGATACTTTTTGTTAATAGGTACCAATTCGTTACGCAGCTCATCATTGGGTGCATGTAATGAAATCGCCAATGCAACATCAATATCTTGCGCTAATTGGTACATCTTAGGTACGACACCTGAAGTCGATAGTGTGACACGGCGCTTTGATAACCCATAAGCATGGTCGCTTAACATCACTTCCATCGAGCCCACCACGGGCTTATAGTTCAGTAAAGGTTCACCCATTCCCATCATGACGACATTCGTGACATTGTTCTCCCACAAGCTATGATCAACATTTTCTAAGCTTTCGTTTTCGTCGGTCATATAAGAAGCGTTGGCGACCCACAACTGCCCGATGATCTCTGCAGCGCTTAAGTCTCGCTCAAAGCCTTGCTTGCCGGTACTACAAAAGCTACAGTCCAGCGCACAGCCTACCTGCGAAGACACGCACAACGTCTTACGACCGTTCGACTTACTATCGTCTGCAGGAATAAGCACCGTTTCCACCAGTGAGCCACCCGTTACTTCAAACACCCATTTACGAGTGCCGTCATCACTGTATTGACGATGCACTACTTTTGGTGGTGTCACGCAAGCATTAAGTGATAATTTATCACGTAACGACTTGCTGAGATTGGTCATCTGCTCAAAGTCTGTCACACCGTGCTGGTATATCCATTTTATTACTTGCGTGGCACGAAACGGCTTTTCCCCAATACTCTTAAAATAGTCAGCGAGTTGTGCTTGGGTCATCCCCAGCAAATTGGTTTTGGCCTGCGCTTCATCAACGATCTGAATACTCTTCCTTGCGATTGCTGGGTTGTGTTGGGTCGGTGATTGAACAGTGGACATAATAGGTAACCTTTTTGCAGATACTTTAGTGAGCGCTGCAATTATTGATATGAACTATGAGTGTTGCCCTACTAACTACAGAAGTGCATGAGCAATCCATTATGAGCGCATTTTATCGATATATATTCGTTCGTGCTGTGTCGTTATAACTACTAGTTTAATACCAGTATCTCGCAATACCAGCACCTCTAATAGCCACTAGTACCGATGAGAGCCTAGTGCTGATAAACACATTAAATTTTGATAAAAACATGCTGATAAGGGATTGCTAACGCGAGTACATTCAATAGCGCAACAAGCTATGAAAAATACGAATAAAGCGTAAGATTATTATCACAGCTAAAACGGCTTATACCCATAAGATATAAGCCGTCTTACAACACTAATGATTAACAATCAATTTTGTAAACCATCGGTGCTTAATAAATCAAATATAGAGCCAGTGGCTATAAAACCGTTGTAAATACCAGCTCAATAACCAGCTGATATAGACGAGGCGCGTCTAATGCTGCAAAAGCCTATATTCGATTGACTATACTAGCGTGTACGGGCACAGACTTCATCTTCATCGAAGAAATAGCTAATTTCACGTATCGCTGATTCAGCTGAATCTGAGCCATGAACTGCATTTTCGTCGATGCTGTTAGCAAAGTCGGCACGGATCGTACCTTTATCTGCTTCTTTTGGGTTGGTTGCGCCCATGATTTCACGATGCTTAGCGATGGCGTTTTCACCTTCCAACACAGATACAACGACAGGACCTGACGTCATGAATGACACTAGGTCATTATAAAATGGGCGCTCTTTGTGCTCGGCGTAGAAACCACCTGCTTTTTCGTCATCAAGATGCAACATTTTTGCTGCAACGATTTTTAGACCGGCTTCTTCAAAACGGGCGTAAATTGCGCCGATGTTGTTGCCAGCGACTGCGTCAGGCTTGATGATAGATAAAGTACGTTCGTTAGCCATGCAAAACTCCTAATAAGTATTAACGTTAATAATAACGTGGAAAATTGTTCTTTTAGCTTTGATTTTGATTTTTTTAGCTTGGATTACTATTTAGCTTTTATTGCTATATTGGCAAACCCTATGGCTGCTCGGGTGAAAAAAATAAGCGACATAAGATAAATGGCGTTAGCATGCTAACCTTATGTCTGACTGCTTACTAAATTTTCTCAGAGCGGTAGCCGTCAGTATCAGTACAATCCTACTGTCTATTATAATGATTGAGACTATAAATGATAGCGTTAATTTATAACCGCACCTTGCATAAAAGTAAATCTAGGAACCGAAGGGCTTTACGTCAGCTATTTGACGCCGTTTGGCAACATTTAGCCATTTTTAACCCATTTAGATG
>NZ_JAKDUI010000255.1 GCF_030457785.1 Psychrobacter sp.
CGGCTGTCACCCTTCTTTTATTACTCCAGCATACTTTCTGACACACCACCAAATATAGTAATTGCGTATTGATACACTGCTCAGTTCGTCTTAAAGCCATGTGGTCATAGTGCTTATGTTAAGATATATGACGGTAAGCAAAGCACGCAAAGATGACTTTCGAGCAGAGATGACTTTCGAGTTATATGCTGATCATATTCTGTACTAAGAATTTGGGTTTATGCCGTGTACTATATGACTAGGCCACATTAGCATAACGAAGCCACATCAGCCCTGATAGACATAAGTCTCTGAATGCAACTCTATCCCTGAAGTCACAGTCTTTTCTAATAACAAACCCTTCAATAACAAATGATGAATAAAAGTACCTGATATAAAAGATGAGGAAGTTACATGCAAATGAAAATTAACAATGACAATTATGAAGTGATTACTAGCCAAGATATTACAAATATAGAAAAAGCGGTGGATAAATCTACGTTAACCATGCCTTTGGTCGCTGTTTATTGTGGCTCGCGCTTGGGTAATCATGATGTTTATGAGAAGGCGGCTCGTGAGCTTGGTTCAGCGTTAGCGGATAATGGTCTGGGACTGGTCTATGGCGGTGCGAGTATTGGTCTGATGGGTGCGGTGGCTGATGAAGTTGTCAGAGGCGGTGCGCAAGCGGTCGGCGTGATTCCTACGTTTATGCTCAAGCATGAGATTGCCCATGAACAGCTGACTCGCTTGCATTTGACAGATACCATGCACACTCGTAAAACAGTGATGGCAGAATACGCTGATGCATTTATTACCTTACCAGGTGGTCTGGGTACGCTAGAAGAGATCATGGAGATTGCCACTTGGCGCCAGCTCTATCAACATGAGAAGCCAATGATTATCTTAAATATTGATGGTTTTTATGACCGTATGATTGAGCATTTAGCATTTACTGCGGAGCAAGGGTTTATGAAGCAACAAGATCTTGATCGTTTGGTAGTGTGCAATACCATCAATGAAGCGATAGAGATGTTAAAGACTGTGGTAAAAATAGACGACGCCGTCGATACCGAAAAGATGGCAGGTAGCGAAAGCTAAAGCATTACAACGTAAAAACCGTACATGAATATGGATAAGAGAGCAGCCCCCGAACTTTGGTAGGCTGCTTTTTTTATGCTTGGGTTGATGTTTGGCCGGTTCTCGCACAAATGCTGTGGTTGACCCCAGCCATCGCTAGTGGAAAACCACGTTGTTCAGCCAGGTTACGCGCCACCTCATCCACAGCCACACTATCATTATGCGCTAAATAAGCCCATTGGTGTGTATGGCGGTTTTGGTTCTCTGGTGTATCACCATCTATGAAGCCAAGTGCAACCAGTTCATTGACGACTTGGTCAGCAGCAATTAATGTCGAGGATGCTTTAACATTTTCTGCGCGTGCATAGCGTATATTACCATATAGGCTCACATCAGCGACTCGTAAGGTATCATCTTTACCGGGTATTTGTTGTCCACCATATAGTGCATTGCCCACCGTACGAGCGCTCTGAAATGTCGGGACAAATTCTGCCACATAGTCAATCGCTTGCTGGCTACGTGCTTGCAACGGAGCTTTATCCCAACCGTCCTCGATATAGTGCATGTATTGTCGAGGGAGGCGTGGTTGGGCACTGGCGGTGTTTGACGCGACCAAACCATCATCAAATAAAGTAATGGCTTTACTCATGCCGTGAATCTGAAAGTAGCCACCTGGATAAGGTGTAAGCTGTGCCATGCCTTCGGGCGTGCCGCGATTGCCATAGACGATTATTTCTGGTATTTGCCCACCTGATTTGTCCCAATGAGTGATATAAGAAGACTTGAACTCAACCATGCGACTGACTTCGACTCCTACCATGTCATCGATGATTCCGGTGCGAAAACCACAAGCATTGATCAGATAATCAACTTCTATCGATGATGCTTCTGATGTGTCAGCTTGCTTATAGTCGATACGCCACTTGGTCACACTATGATCCATGTTTGAGCCGCTGTTATAGTCTACTGGTATGACTTGAGTCACCGCCGTATCGGTAAAGATATGCGCGTGCCTCTGTTCTTCCAAGGCGAGCTGGGCAGAAGCTGCTAAACGAAAGATATTCCAGCCATACTCTTGTACGACGAGTAGGGGATACTTAACTTTATTTAAGTCTAGATACTTTGCAACTGGTATCATCCACTCGTCAACGGTGCTAGGCTCATTGACTTGCTCACACTCAGCCAGCTGCAGCAATTGCTCGTGGCTGTATAGCTGATAATAGTCTTCGGGTTCCCCAAGTACTTTGTTGTTGGCATCTTGTGCGACCAGCTCGCGATAAGCGTCCGTTAAAATATCCAGACGCGGTAGTAGGTCTTCGGGCAAGCCCTCATCGCGCGTCGGCACTGCAAATACAGTCGGACGTACGTCTATGGTATATGGATATAGGCGTAAAATATCGATACATTGTTTGAGGAGAGCGACGCAGTCCTCGTCGGGTATCTCACGATATAGGTTACCACCTGCGTGCAAATGACACATCGGCGGCCCATCAATTAGGGATTGTTTTTTCTCAAACAAATGCGTCTCGAGTCCTAAAGCAGCAAGACGAATAGCAATCGTTGCGCCTGCCGTACCACCGCCTAAAATACCGATGCGTTTGGTCGAATGCTCTTTGTTTTTCATCATATATTGAGCCATTATTATTATTGTATCCTTGACGATATTTACCACAGTTAGTGCTTTGTGCGTTTATTGAACATCTTAAGCCTAAATGACTTGTAACTGCTGATATGTGTGCGGACTTAGGAAGTTCAACATGTATTGAGCCACTACAGTGATGTTTTTATCGTTTAGGGACTCTTAAGTGCAGTAATGCTATTTTACGAAAAACTGCAATAGATATGATATCAAATACGTAAGTACGTGCATGAGTTTTGTCAGTCATACAATTTATATTAACGATAAAGAGCATTGATGGCGCAAACAAAAAGCAGTCACGGTGGTGGTGGCTTTTTTTAAATAAATATTAAGGCGCATCTTTACTTTGAAAACGCTGATAAAAATAATGATACAGGTGAGGCAAGTAGGAGCAAAGCTAAAAAACAATGTATTGATATAAGATACTGATATCAGGTGTTCGTCAGTTTTTTGGCAAAGCGCTTTCCATATCCACTTTATTCTGTCCTCATTACCTCGTACTACATATCAATAAAAAAACATGTATATATATATAAATAAATTTAAAAACATCTTTCGAAGTCGACAAGGTGCGTTA
>NZ_JAKDUI010000256.1 GCF_030457785.1 Psychrobacter sp.
AAGGAGGATAACGCCGTAGCTTTTTAGTAATTTGCTGACCATATCGATTAAATTGGGGGCACACTCCCATATTATGCCAAAAATAAAACCCCAATGCGCAGCACTGGGGTTTTATCATTTGATGCGTCAATTCACTCAACAGGCTTTTCGGTCATCCGTTAAATTTATCAACGATTCTTAAAGCTCACTTATACATCGTATGGATCACGGAGTACGATGGTTTCTTCGCGGTCAGGACCAGTTGAGATGATATCAACAGGGCAACCAATCAATGCTTCGATACGCTTGATGTATTTTTTGGCATTTTCTGGTAGATCATCATAGTTGGTAATCCCGACGGTTGACTCAGTCCAACCGGCAAGCGTCTCATACTTTGGCGTTACTGACTCGTAGAATTCAGCATCATGTGCGCCTGCACACTCTGTTTCAGGTAAGTCGTAACCAACACCAATCAACAGCTCTTCTAAACCGTCTAACACATCAAGCTTGGTTAAGCAGATACCTGTTAATGAGTTTAGTACCACTGCACGGCGTAATGCTTCGGCATCAAACCAACCACAGCGGCGGGCACGACCAGTTGTCGCACCAAACTCATGACCAACATTTGCCAAGTGCGCGCCAACATCATCAAAAAGCTCAGTTGGGAACGGACCACTACCAACGCGTGTGGTGTAGGCTTTAGTGATACCAAGAACATAATCTAAATATAGTGGACCGATACCTGTACCAGTAGAAACACCACCCGCTGTTACACTTGAACTGGTCACAAATGGATAAGTACCATGGTCAATGTCAAGTAAAGTACCTTGCGCACCTTCAAACATCAGATTTTTACCTGCCAAACGCAGTTGATTTAGGTCTTCGGTTACATCAGTAACCATACCTTTAATCTCTTCTTTCCACTCTTGGCAAAGCTTAAACGTCTCATCAAAATCAATCGCATCAACTTTATAATACTGAGTTAGTTGGAAGTTATGATATTCGATTAGGTTACGTAGCTTTTCTTCTAAATCGCTACGGAATAAATCTGCAAGCTTAATAGCACGGCGCGCTACTTTGTCTTCGTAGGCAGGACCAATGCCACGACCCGTCGTGCCAATTTTTCCACTGCCACGCTTGGCTTCACGTGCTTGGTCAAGCGCCACGTGATATGGCATGATAAGTGGGCAGTTTGGTGAAATGCGTAGACGCTCACGCACTGGCACATTATTGGCTTCAAGCTCTTTGATTTCAATCAATAATGCATCGGGTGCTAAAACCACACCGTTACCGATAAAACAGGTGACATCGTCACGCAGGATACCTGATGGGATCAAATGTAGGACGGTGGTTTTGCCATCGACAACCAACGTATGACCAGCGTTATGGCCACCTTGAAAGCGAGCAACTGCTGACGATTTTTCAGTAAGTAAATCTACAATCTTACCCTTACCCTCATCGCCCCATTGGCTACCCAAAACTACGACATTCTTACCCATGATCAATCCTTACCTTTATGTATTGAGGTGTGTGCAATAACGCTTGGAAAACTAAAATGATATTCAAACTGCTTATAATGCTAAGCAGCTATAATGCGCCTTCTACTTTCACCCAGCGCTCTATTATCTTGCCAGCACTGAGCAAGTTGCTAATTTAAACTTAATAATCTGGCAGTTAAAGTGCCTGTAATTGCCATTGATTATCTACAGAGATCAGATGATGCGTCACGTCGGTCGGGCGATCGTCTGCGCTTAATGGCATAACGACCCGATAACCCTGCTGACGTAGACTTTCCACTTGCTGTATCAGTATCTGTTTTTGCCCTTTAGCAGCACTGTCTAATGATTGAAAATCAACCAACACAACCGTTGGTGCTTCAAGCTCAGTATGAGCAAGCAAGCGGCTGACATCCATACTAAAACCAGTGGCTTCTCGTGGTTGGTTGGCTGCTAACTGACCACCGCTTTGCATACCATCAAAACGCCCACCACGTACCAATGGTTGAGTCTCGTTGTTGATATAACCATTGAATACAATGCCTGTATGATAGTGATAGCCTGACAACTCTGTCACATCAATACTGACAGCACACTGCCATTGCTGCTGTAGATGGTCTTTGAGACGCTGTAACTCATCAATAGCAGTCACAATGGTTTCGTCTTGCTGTGCGGTGGCGGTCAGCTTAGCCAATAGATTTTCGATATCATGACCGAAACGCGCTAATGCGTAAAAATCGTCGCCCATTGGTAGCGATTTACAGACACGCTTTAGCTCTGGTAAGTTTTTATTGGCATACAAATGCATCAACTGCTCAGCATCATGACTTGATAACTCGGCCAACTCAGCCAAACGTTTAAATATCGCCACGTGACCCAAGTCGATATGCAAGGTCGCGCTCATATTCAATTTATTGAGCATAGCAAACAGCACGTCAATTAGCTCGATATCCGCGGCAAGTGACGCACAGCCAAATATTTCAGCGCCTAGCTGCAGAGGGGTTCTCGAGCCAAACAAACCAGACGGCAATGTGTGAATCACATCCCCTGCATAGCAGTAGCGCGCAATTCCTGTTCCGCCATGATGTGCGTCGATACGCAATATCTGCGGCGTAATATCAGCACGCAACCCCATCAGGCGTCCCGTGAGCTGATCGATAATTTTAAAGGTTTGTCGCTTCAAGTCTTCTGATGCATCACTCAATAACGACTCAGTAAACTCAATCATTGGTGGATTGACCAACTGGTAGCCATGAGTGATTAGCTGCTGAGTCAACTGATAGCGCAGCACTTCTTGCTTATGCGCATCTTCAAACAGCACATCCACCACTCCATCAGGCAACAACCAACTATTGGCAACCTCGCTGGCAAAGCTATTCAAATATGGCATGCTATTGGAGTTAACACTGTTTTCAGTAGGCTGAGACAGTGTTTTATTCGTTGTATTTAACTGGGCGGGTTTTGCAGAATCAGAACTGACAGACACAATAAATCCTTGTTTGGCGTATCGCTTACCAAAAAACGCGGTACTCAGACGGTACTTAATAAGGTTGTATTTATAATTACATTGACATCACACATGTTTTAAACGCACAAAATTATTTTCAACACACAACATCATTAACCTAATTATTTATAAACAAACTAGGTAACCATAAAAATGTGAGTAATAAGTATAATTTAGGATGATAAGACGAATATCTTTATGTGCTATAAATTGTGATAAGTAGTCAAGGCACTTTACGGGTTAGTTTAGCATAGCACTTAAGGTTCGCCTAGTGACAATTATCCACA
>NZ_JAKDUI010000257.1 GCF_030457785.1 Psychrobacter sp.
TATAAACTTGTTGACGCTGAAACTGGCATGAGCCGACTGATTAAATATCAATCACAGGACAGAAAACACGGGATTGTTAACTGTTCTGTAATAAACAGAACACACTTTAGCAAAGTACAAAAAGCAATGCAAACATTAATGATAATAATTATCATTAATGTTTAATTTTGTCTTATTTTTTACAAAAAAAACCCCGCCTCCATAACGATTTTCCAAATAAGAAAACTATTGTTTGCACATAACAACTAACAGCACCCCGCTTTCGGCATGTCATAACATTGCAAACACTTACGTCTTCGTCTCCCATCAGCCCATCATGGGCTACAAATCAGACTCAGCATCTTGACGCTTGATGACTTTATGCTCATTTTCACTATTATCCAGCTTCCAGTAGCTGGAGATATATAGATGGGTTTTAGCCACCTCTTTTTCTTGTTTAAAATAATGCCGCAATGCTCGCATGCTATTGAACTCACAGGCAGCCCATACCGACACCGCACCTGCTAACCAAGTCAGCATCTTGACTCGTTCTAGTAATGGGGAGTGACTATCCGTTACTACTGGATTGACTATCCAATGAATGTCGATGTTCTTCGGCTTTTCCAGTGGCTGAATATCCGCTTCGCTGATCACCTCTATCACCGCATATCCTTCTGCATCATCAGGTAACTGCGCCAAGTTTACCGTAACAGCTGGTAGAGCCGTCATATCAGCTACCAGTAGAAACCAGTCTGCCTCATTGTTAATGATTTTCTTCGCGCCAGGACCACCGACCAATATACTATCGCCAATTTCAGTTGTTTTCGCCCAATGCGATGCCAGCCCTTTATGACTTTTCTGACCTTGTTCTCCTTCAGGATCTGAACCGTGTAAGACAAAGTCGACGTCTATCTCATCGTCGCGCTGCTGAATGATTGTATAAGTACGCATGTTTGGTTTGCGACCTTCTTCTTGAGGAAATATCAGCTTGATATAGGCGCTTTCTTGATCTACTGGAAAGTCATGCATACCCTCTCCTCCCAGCGTAATACGGCGCATATTAGGGGTGATATCGACGATACCTTTTACATCTAACACTCTAGGTGTGGGTTTGGCCATTGTTTTGCTCCTTTTATCTGTGCCTAATAAAAAACCTGCCACCTCATAAAGGTAGCTGGCTTAATGTAGCGATTAAATAGCCGTTAATCATTCATCAGAACTGAAAGCTTAAAGATGCTTTGACGTTACGACCCATCGCATAATCAGAATAGTCCGAATCAGATGAGTAGCGCGATGAATGATTCACATAAGTCTCATCGAACATATTATATACCCCTAACGTCGCCTTAACTCCTGCTAGCTGTGCAGGTGTGTAGGTCATGAATATATCATGTACATCATAAGCTTCTTTTTCGGCATCTGAATCATCACCTGTATTAGGGTCGATAGAGGCGACATACGTACTACGCCAGCCTAAATCAAATGTGTCAGTTGGTGCATATCCTAAGCTAACCGTATATCTGTCACCAGCATCATTTTCATCTCCAGTGCCTTGTGACAAGCTATAGCCAGTCTCTTTACCTTCGCTGCGCGCACGTGCATAGCTCAATCCCATACTGGAGTTGTTTGTACGATAATCAGCTGAGAGCTCTACCCCTTTGATTTCATAATCTTCATCTGCATTAAATGAGCCTGCGCATGTACCCGTATCAGAGGCAAGGCCAGTAGTACAATCAATACCACTTTCGTAAGAAATCCAGTTTTCCAAATCTGTCACAAAGTATTTACCAGAGAGCTGTAACGAATCATCTTCAGTGGTTAAGCCACGGAAAATAGTAGATATACCAGCCTCAGCGTTACTGCCAGTTTCTGGCTCTAAATCAGAAGAAATATATTTACCTTCACCATCTGTATTACGAATGGCTTCTTGTAAATCAGGGCCATTAAACAACTGGGTGTAGCTTGCAAATACATTGGTACTTGGCAACACTTGATAGCTAGCGGCAAACGCACCGACGACATTGTCATAGGTTTCACCATTTGCCACATCTTTCGGTGCTTCGTAGCGATCATAACGAACACCAGGCGTTAGCATTAACTTACCTATTTGCCATTGGTCTTCTAAATATACAGAGGTGTTCGTTGCATCGTCACTTCCTCCAACGACACCTAGACGAGTTATCTCAGACTCTTTTGTATAATGCTCAACACCAGTAATCAGCTTATGCGATCCTAATTGACTGTCTATCTGACTGGTATTTTCGATTTTTCCACCTTTGGTGATCAAATCAACTTCAATGCCTTTATTATCTCTATCGAGATACGCTTCAGTGTGATAAACATTGGCTTTGACATCCACTAAATCACTAGCTGGGTTGTAGCCATACTCTAGCGTATAGGTATCACGGCTTTGTTTCCAAGGTATGACAGGATTCCAGCCATCAGCATCAGTCATTGGAAAATCCGCTCGGGCTGGATACATACCGTCATTTTCTGTACGGCTAAAGCTACCACTCACATGATGATCTTTACCTAAGTAAGCACCTGCTTTTAACAAAATACTTTCTGTATCGCCGTCTGACGTTTGAATATCTCGACCAGCACCATCTTCACCTGCTTCGGAGGTGCGTTTGCCATAATAAGCCAACAAATCAACATTTTTAGTTGGTGCAGCAAATACCGTCGCAGAGGTCAACAGCTCGTCATTGTTGCTGGCATAGCCTGCATGCACCTTCGCACCAATTTTTTGATCAACATCAAGCAAATCAGCAGCATCGACTGTCTCAAAAGCAACCGCACCACCAATCGCATCATTACCTAGTGTGACTGAGTTATTACCAACTGAAACTTCAGACTGCTTCAACAAGTCTGGATCAATAACCAAATCTCCAGAGTGGTGGAACGCATAGCCTTCTTGACGAGCACCATCGACGGTCACTTTGAGATTGGTATCATCAAGACCACGAATCCGTACACGTTGATTAAGAGCCGATGTGCCGCCTACTGAAGCGCCTGGTACACCGTCTATAAAGTCATTTAAAAGACTCGCCTGCCCTGCAGGTATATACTGGGCTGAGTCAATAGAGTCTGTTTGCACACCATCACGTACAGAACTACTGGCTGTCACTGTAATGGTCTGCAGCGTGGTGCTTGGCATATCTTCTACAGTAGCAGCACTCGCAATTTGTGACCCCATTACCGCAGCCACACCCATCGACAATACCGTCAAACGGCTAGAAACCCCTACTCTACTCATCCTCTACCTCTCATGTGTGCTATCACAATTA
>NZ_JAKDUI010000258.1 GCF_030457785.1 Psychrobacter sp.
ATTTATATTTGCTACTGATGAGCATGTAAAAACGCTTCAACCACTCGAAACTGTCCAGCCGTGGTTTCCTCACCATACATCGCTTGGCGAAAGGCATTAGAGTTTGGAATACCAGTGGTATACCAAGCGATATGTTTACGAGCAATACGACAGCCTGAGTACTCACCATAAAAGTCATACAACTCCTGCAAGTGCGCTAAAACAATATCTTTTATCTCTCCGACACTAGGCGCTGTTAGATGCTCATCGGTACGCAAAAAGTGCTCGATATCACGAAATAACCAAGGCTGTCCTTGGGCAGCTCGCCCAATCATTACTGCGTCACAACCTGTCATCTCATGGACGTATTGCGCTTTTTCTGGGCTATCAATATCCCCATTGGCAATGACCGGAATATTGATACTGTCTTTAACTTCTTTTATTAATTCATAACGAGCGGTGCCTGTATACATGTCCTCACGCGTACGGCCGTGAATAGCAATCGCGGCGATACCAGCTTGCTCAGCACGGCGCGCTACTCTAAGGATATTCTCTCGTCCATTTTCATAGCCCAATCGGGTTTTTAGTGTGACCGGTGCGTCCACCGCATTAACCGCTGCATCTAGCAGACGTGCGACCAAATCTTCATCTTGCAAAAGCGCTGATCCTGCCAGCTTGCGACAGACTTTTTTGGCAGGACAGCCCATATTGATATCAATAATCTGTGCACCATTATCAATTTGATAGCAAGCCGCCTCAGCAAGCTTATCGGGCTCAGCACCGGCTATTTGCGCTGAAATAGGCGCAATTTCATTATCGAAGTTTGCTCGATAAAGCGATTTTTTACGGGCATAAAGCGCTGTATCAGCAATGATCATCTCACTCACTGCATGACCTGCACCGAATGACTTGCATAATCTGCGAAAGGGGTTATCTGTTACGCCTGCCATCGGCGCCACCATCAGACGGTTTTCAATCGTCAGACCGCCGATATTCAATGGCTGTAGTAGCGGATGATCGTGGGCAATTTTCTTTGACGACTCAGAAGAGACTGGACTATTTATAGGCATAAAAAAACGGCTTGATTTGCAATGAAAACCAGCCGTTATTCTAAGGGTTCATACGCATAATGCAAGCCATTCACTTGAATAACTTGCACCAATAAAAATCATACTTTTATCATAAACTTACTACTTGTCGAACACACTACCCTGCTCCAGCGTAATATCGTCATCATGCTGCTGCATGCGCCACGGTAAAATATCTGGCGAAACATTGACGAAGTGTAAGTATTTTTCGAACTGATCAATGATATCGTTAATCACCGAATCCGATTGATAACCGTATAAATCATAGGTTTGTCCGCCACGGCGCAGATAGACCTCAGCACGATGGTTGTGCTCTTGTGGCAATTCAGACGCCATCTTTTCCGTGTAATAATCTGGAATCTCATACTCTGATAGACGTACTTCATACCAGAACTCTACATTTTCACCACGTTTTAATTCAAACACTGCTCGGTCATTGACTTCATCATAGTTGACATCAGGCGACCAACCAACTTCTGAAAACTTCGTCGCGACGTCATTCATCGATGACATAACAGTGCCTTGTATATAACTGAGCACTTCTTCACGTGTGGGCTCATTGGTCATATAATCAATACGATCGCGCCATGCGTCTAGCTTCAATAAATGCGGCGGTATGTGATTGTCATTCGCCAAGCTCTGATTACGGTGTCCTTCGATACGGAGCGCTCGCCACATACCAAATACCGAAATTAAGATGATAACTGCGAAAGGCAATGCGCTCACAATAGCGGCTGTTTGCAACGCAGTAAGACCACCGGCAATAAGTAGTGCTGATGCGACTGCACCTTCAACCACTACCCAAAATGAACGCTGCCACCAGGGAGTATCGCTGCGACCACCCGCGGCCAACGAATCAATAACCAGCGACCCAGAATCCGAGGAAGTAACAAAAAAGGTAATGATCAACAGTACCGTCAATGACGAAACAATTTGGGTGAACGGTAAGTTCTCTAACAGTTTAAATAAAGCAATCGCTTGGTTATTCTGTACTTCGCTGATAAGCGACTCGTAACCATCAACCATAATCATATGTAAAGCAGTGTCACCGAATACCGCGAACCAAAAGAATGTAAATATTGTCGGTACTAACATCACACCCATTACAAACTCACGAATGGTACGACCACGACTAATTTTTGCGATAAACAAACCTACGAAAGGTGCCCATGCAATCGTCCATGCAAAGATAAACAGCGTCCAACTACCGATCCAGTCACTCGATTGATAGGCTTGCAAACTAAAGGTACGCTCGACGATATTGCCCAAATAACTGCCCGTATTTTCCATAAAGGCATTTAAAATAAATATCGATGGTCCAACGAAGAACACAAACATCATCAGCGCTGTTGCTAAAATCATATTTAGCATGGACAGTCGTTTAACCCCTTTGTCCATACCCGCAAGCACCGACACGAGTGCCGCTGACGTCACCAATGCAATAATAACGACTTGCACCGGTACGCTGACTGGAATCAAATCGGGCAATAAGTAGTTGAGACCAGCATTGATCTGCGCCACTGATAGACCCAAACTGGTTGCGATACCGAACATCGTACCAACAATCGCAAACACATCAACGGTATGACCGATAGGTCCATGAATTTTGTCACCGATTAGTGGATATAGTGTTGAACGCACTGATAACGGCAAACCATGACGAAAGGAAAAGTATGCCAGTGACAAGCCCACTACACCGTAAATCGCCCAAATATGAAAACCCCAGTGAAAATAAGCAATTTGCATCGCTTCTTTCGCTGCATTAATAGACTCGGGTGCAGAAATCGGTGGACTGGCAAAGTGTAAGACGGGCTCTGCTACCCCGTAGAATAGTAAGGCTATCCCGTAGCCTGCCGAGAACAACATGGCAAACCACTCAAGGAATGGATACTCAGCTTCAGCGTGGTCAGGACCCAACTTGATACTGCCATAAGAAGAAAACGCCAATGCGATAATAAACAATAAAAATATGGCAACTGCCAACATATAAAACCAACCGAAAGTATCTGTGGTATAGGTCAGTACCGTACTAAATAATTCACCCGCGGCTTGGGGATTAATCGCTGTACCAATCACCAGTACCAGCATGATGGCTGCCGCTGGCACGAACACTGGCAATAGGATAGTGGAACG
>NZ_JAKDUI010000032.1 GCF_030457785.1 Psychrobacter sp.
ACCGCTAAACCATAACTCTTACAAATTTATTAATCATAACTGTATAAAATAACGTTATCACTCATAACTATTATTCATAATCATCACTCAGGCATCGCCCATAAATTTGATTAGCAATTAAGACGGATACCAGTACTAGTTACCGTAAACCAAACAAGTATAGTAAACCGAAAAGGTTTGACACTGCGAATCGTATTTTGGATTTGCTACCATATAAAACATAGACAAACCAATTGAGGATCCTATGATGAATGATAAAACACATAATCAGTCGTTTACCGCTGCCGCCATTCAAATGAACAGTCAGCAGGACATCGAAAAAAACCTGCTTGATATAAAATCAGCGATTGGTGCTGCCAGTGAACAAGGCGCTCAATTGGTTGTCTTGCCTGAAAACTGCTGCAGCATGGGCGCGCAATTCTCTACGGCAGAACGCTTTGATGTGCTCTCAGCGACGATAGCAAGCTATGCCAGTAGTTATGGTGTTTACGTCCTAGTAGGATCTCTACCCTGCCTTTATCGTCCAGACGGCACTGTCGTTCCTGATGGTAGATTGCGTCAAGTCAGTCTATTATTTGCACCAGACGGCACCAAAATTGCTCGATACGATAAAATTCATCTGTTTACAGCAACTGTCGGCGACAAAACAGGCAGCTACAACGAAGCAGCGACCTTTGAGCCAGGCTCACAGACAGTTGTTGCTACGTTGGAAGCGGGCAATACCATCTACCAACTGGGCATGATGGTGTGTTTTGATTTACGCTTTCCAGCATTAGCGCAACGCTTACGTCAGTCGGGAGCTGATATATTGAGCGCCCCATCCGCCTTTACTTACCTCACTGGGCAAGCCCATTGGTCGTTGTTACTACGAGCACGTGCTCTGGATAGCCAATGTATGCTGATTGGCGCAGCGCAAGGTGGTGACCACCTCTTCGAAAACGGTAGTACGCGGCAAACTTGGGGACACACCGCCATCACAGCTTACGATGGCTCGGTTATCAATAGCTACGATGATAGTCTGCTAACCCCATTAGATGTCACAAATAAAGATAAAAACTATGCCATAATTTTGGCTGATTTAGACAGGCAGGCTCAACAGCAAGGCCGAGAAAAAATGCCTATCTTTGACTGTCATCGTTTGGCATAAGCAAATGCGCATAGTGCCATACAAATTGCCACATCGAAGAAATCTGGTTGCGTCGGGGGTTTGCAACGGTTAGCCACCGTTTCGCCTAATTGCTGTCTATATTGCTGTCTAAGTGTTGCTAGGTAGATAACTATCCTTCTGTGCCTGCTTTCTGCGCCTGAGTCGCTCGAGGATGAGCTCGGTCATAGACTTGCGTAAGCCTAGCAAAATCCACGTGAGTATAGATCTGTGTGGTACTAATATCACTATGCCCGAGCATTTCTTGTACGGCGCGCAAGTCACCACTCCCTGAGAGCATATGCGAGGCAAAACAATGACGCAGCAAATGTGGGTACATGTTTTGCGCGATACCAGCACGGCTAGCAGCCACTTTCAGACGCTGTTGCACTGCTCGCGCCGATAAACGCGTGCCTAGCTTTTCACTGATGAACAAAGCGCTGTCCATCTGTTCTACCCATAAATTTCGATGTGGCAAATAGCGCCGAATCGCTTCCGCGGCTTTATCACCTATGGGTACCAGACGTGTTTTATTGCCCTTACCCGTGACACGCACACGCAGGTCGGACAGATCCATATCAGCAATATCTAGTGCGACCAGCTCACCAACACGTAAACCGCTACTGTACAGCAACTCAAACATCGCCTTATCACGTAGCCACAATCGTGCCTGCTCTGGTGTATCCGGAATTTGTTGATCAAGTAGCTGTGTGAGCAAATCCACATCGGCAATCGAAGGCAATGGTCGAGGACTGCGCTTGAGTTGATAGCCCGTGGTTGGGTTGATACGTGCCTGCCCTTCTTCTATCAACCAACCATAAAAATGGCGAATGGCCGATAGCTCTTGCTGCACACTGGCAAGCGCCAGTTTATCTTCGTCAAGGCGCTGACTGATATGGCGTGCCAATTGGCGTTTGTCACAGCGTGTCCACGTGAGGCGTTTGCCACGCAAAAATAATGCCAGCTGGTTCAGTCCTGCAAAATACGCAGTCAAGGTATGGTCCGAATGGTTGCGCACTGACAAGGTACTTAACCAACGATGTACCGGAGATAGTAGCTCACGTAGTTCGGCATCAGACTCTATAGTGGCGGCCAACGTCGTCGACAACCATGTATTTGATTCTGGTGCCGGCTCTGTGGATTGATGATTTTTATAAGACACAATCTTTCATCTCCTTATGCACGACCACGGTATGCCACCATACTCAACACAACCAAACGCCACTCATTACTAGCAACGAGTCACTAATCATCGGATTTTGGGCTGATGCCTGCTTGCGCCATTAGCCCGTCTGGACTAAATACCCCTTCATAGACAAAGGCCGTCGGCCCCGTCATCATTACCGGGTAACCTGGCTGCCACTTAACAATCATGCTACCGCCATACAGCTGTGCTCGTACATCTTCACCTTCGTCCAACCAACCTTCACGTATGCCAACGACAACAGCGGCACAGGCGCCCGTACCACAGGCTTGGGTTTCGCCTACGCCACGCTCATACACACGCAAACGAATGTGGCGCTGATTCATGATTTGCATGAAGCCAACATTGACATGGTCTGGGAAAGCAGGATGTGACTCGATGGCTTTACCCAAAGTTTCGACATCGGCATCAAGCACGTCATCGACTTTAATCACAGCATGAGGATTGCCCATATTCGCAACATAGAGTTGAACAGGAGTACCATCGACATCGAGATGGTAAGCATTTTGAATCTTAGTAGTGGCTTTGGGCGTGAAAGGTATCTCGTCCGGCTCAAACTTCGGCTTGCCCATATCAACTTCTACCCAGCCGTAACGGTCAGTCGTCAAGGAGATAACACCACTGGCCGTCTCGACATGCAAACGCTGCTTAAATGACAATTTTCGTGCCTGCACGAAACGAGCAAAACAGCGAGCACCATTACCGCACTGCTCGACCTCTGTACCATCACTATTAAAAATACGATAGCGGAAGTCCACGTCGGGGCGCATGGGTGGTTCGACGACGAGCAGTTGATCAAACCCTATGCCGATATGACGATCGGCCAATAACTGGACCAATTCTCTCGTGAGGTCTAAGCGTTGAGTCACCAAATCAATGACCATAAAATCATTGCCCAGACCATGCATTTTAGTAAATTCTATGAGCATACCGTTGATATCCTATCCTAATTTTTATGTATGCCTTATATTAGCACGCTGTCAGAAACAATGATAACTATCACCATCTGACATCCGTTTATTACTGTTGCCAAATATGTAGGGACTAATGTAGTCAGCGAATTACTAAATAGCTACGGCGTTATCCTTCTTAGATGTACTGCATGTACAATCTGCAGTCGGCTGCCTTGTACCTGTTTTAGAGTTCTTTGACTATATGTGCAGACTGAGCACTAGTCATAAAAAAACCCACTGGTATAATACCAGTGGGCTCTCACTCAACAGGTTCTCACTCAACAGGTTCTCACTCGACCTGCTCTACTTAGATTACCGTGATAATAGTTTGCGTCAGACACTTGTGTAGGATTGTCTATTGCGAATTTATTTATCCTGCCACAATACCTCATCTGCATACAACGCCTCGATCGTCTCACGCTGACGAATCAGCTGATGATGACCACCCGCCACCATAACTTCACTGGCGCGCGGACGGGAGTTATAATTGCTACTCATCGTAAAACCATAGGCACCGGCGCCAGTGACGGCCAAGGTGTCACCTGTCGCTAATGATAATAGACGGTTCTTTGCTAAAAAATCGCCTGTCTCACAGATTGCGCCCACGATATCCCATGGCTGCGTACCATCAGAGTCGATACCATTACTTGGCAAGACACTGGGGATCACTGCCATGTCTGCTTGATATAGTGCTGGACGGATCAAATCATTCATCGCCGCGTCAACGATGGCAAAGTTCTTGTGCTCAGTTGGCTTCAAAACGTCAACCTTGGTCAATAGCACCCCAGCATTGGCTACGATACTGCGCCCCGGCTCAAAGAATACTGTCAAATCCAGCTCGCTCAATTTGGGTAATAATGCCGCGGCAAACTCATCAATAGACACTGGCGTCTCGTCAATGTAGCGCACGCCAAGACCACCGCCCAAATCAATGTGGCGCAGATCAATGCCGTGGGCACGTAAGCTGTGTACCAGCTCAATCACTTTATCTAATGCTGCTACAAATGGCTCGACCTCTGTCAATTGCGAACCAATATGACAGTCGATACCGACAATATCAATGTGTGATAGTTCTGCTGCTTGCTGATAAACGGCAAGTGCATCTTCGTGCGCGATACCGAATTTATTATCTTTGAGCCCTGTTGAAATATACGGATGGGTCTTGGCATCGACGTTTGGGTTGACGCGCAACGATATCGGTGCTGGCTTATCGAGCTGCTGTGCCACTTCATTAATCAAAGCCAACTCACTGATAGACTCAACATTAAAACAGCCGATACCTTGAGTGAGTGCATATTCAATATCAAGATATGTCTTACCCACGCCTGAAAACACCACACGTGCAGCCTCACCACCTGCCGCCAACACCCGCATGAGCTCACCGCGAGAAACGATATCGAAACCCGCGCCCGCCTGCGCCAATACCCCAAGCACTGCTAGGTTTGAGTTGGCTTTTACTGCATAACATATCTGGTGCTGTAGACTGGCAAAACTGTCTGTATAAGCCTGATAAACCTCTAATATCGCTTGCTTTGAGTACACGTAACATGGTGTGCCATATTGCTTAACCACTTCATCCATACTGACTTCATCCATATATAATGCACCGTCACGATAGGCCAATGCAGATAAATGGTCAGTTAATGCTTGCGGGTCAACATACAACCCTTGCTCAGTTTGGATCGTGACTGATTCGCCAGATTTTTGCTCAGAAGAACTCATATAAACATCTCTAAATTAATCAAGGTATTAATAGACAGTAATACCATTCACAAAAATTGGAGTAGCAAGGAAAAAAAGGGCCAGTACTACGCATTGCAGACTAAGCGATTTTGACACAGCTAATCGTATTTTTTGGGCTTGGTATGGTTAATGGAATTGGTTGAATTAAGGGCACGGCTTAAAGGACACAGCTTAATAGTCGTTGGGGTCGTCACTGGGTTCTGGCAACTGAAAATCATCTTGCTGCTGACCTTCTAGCATGCTTGTGCTTTCTTGTTCGGCTTGGCTGCTAGCCTCTTCTATATATAGGCCGCCTTTTTGTCCGCAGCCTGATAAAGCCAATGTAATAATTCCGCCAATCATAAAGGCAGACATAATACGATAAGCACGATGACCGGTACGAATGGCATGAGTCATACTTTCGGCATGGGTAAAACGGCGTTGGATAAACATAGAAAAACAACCTATAACGTTGTAAGTTAATAAATACGGGTAGAGTACCTTTCGAAAAAACGGCGTATTTGGCCAAAAAGGCGTATTTAGCCAAAAACGAGTACGGCTGCTGTGTATCGTACGATCAGCGCACAACAGAATCCGCTTTCTTAATCGCTAAAACGCTGCTACCGATCAAAGATTGGATGTCACTAGCCGGTTAAATCCAGATGCCACATACTTTGTGCATACGTTTGCTGCTCAATTCTGCATATTTTTTATCAGGTACGATATCGACATTCCTAGCCAAGTATTCATCGTGTCCTAGCATTATTACATAAAGCAGCACGCATACTGAATACGATTGCCTAATAAATTTCGTAGTCATTTGACTTTTCGATGTTTTTTAACCTCGACCCTGATCATTGCAAGTCGTTTCTAAAACAATAAAAGCCGTCCGCGGTGTCTTTGGTCAAATTTTCTTACAATTTTTATTGGCGACTATTATTCACTGTTATACCTACAAGCACTAGCCACATTCGGTGCACAGTTGTATCAGACAAACCATGCTTTTTGGCTTTACCCCTTATCGTTGTCGTGGTATAAACATAAAAATATGTTACATTATAGCTAGGCTTCGTGACTGTGTTGAGGTGCTAATCTGCAAATCAACGGATATTTGTCAGTCGTAGCGTAAAAAACAACCGAGAACCAGCAATATATTTGCTAGACCTTTATTAGTTAGCATGGATGTGGCTGGTGTTGTCTATAGAACCGGTGGTCATTACTGATGAGCCACCATTTATTTATGAACTATAATCTAAGGATAGAGAGAGTATGAGCCCAACCAACACTTTTCATGACCAAAATGCAGAGACATCCACCCTTACCAACCCTACGTTAGTCCTCAATTGTGGTTCTTCTTCTATCAAATACGCGCTTATCAGCGAAGACGAATCTACTCGTATCACGGGTCTGGCTGAAAACTTAGGTCTCGATACGGCACGTATCAAGCATACCACTCTCAATAACGAAAAATTAGAAATACCGATCTCAGGTGGTCGTCATAAGTTAGCGTTACAGAAGATTCTTGAATTACTAGAGCAATACCACTTCGTCGCAGTTGGTCACCGTGTGGTCCATGGTGGGCGCGAGTACTCAGAAGCTGTCCGTGTCGATGAGCATGTACTGAGCGAAGTAAAACGTTTAAAAATACTAGCACCATTACATAACCCTGCCCACGCCTTAGGTATCGAAGCCGTACAAGCAATCTATCCTAACGTTCCTCAAGTTGTCGTTTTTGATACAGCCTTTCACCAAACCATGCCACCAGTCGCCTATCGCTACCCAATCCCAAAAGCGCTATTCGATGAGCACAGAATCCGTCGTTATGGTTTCCACGGTACATCTCATGCATACGTATCTGAACGTGCTAGTGACATCACTGACACCAAAGGAACACATGGTTGGTTAACTGCGCATCTAGGTAATGGTTGCTCTGCAACAGCAGTCTATGATGGCAAGAGTCTTGACACCAGTATGGGTCTGACACCACTTGAAGGTCTCATGATGGGTACGCGCAGTGGTGATGTCGACCCAAGTCTACACATGCACTTAAAGCGCCAGCTTGATATGAGCCTAGAAGATATCGATGCGATGCTCAACCATGAAAGTGGTTTGATGGGTGTGTCTGGCTTGTCCAACGACTTGCGTACCGTTGAGCAAGCAGCCAACGAAGGTCATGCAGATGCAATGCTGGCTGTCGAGATGTTCTGTTACCGTGTCGGTAAGTACCTTGCTGGCTTAAGCTGTGCCTTACCAGAATTTACAGGTATCGTCTTTACAGGTGGTATCGGTGAAAACTCTGCAACGACAAGAAATCGTATTTTAGAGGTCATGCGCCATTTTGGTATCAAAGTAGATGCAGCCAAAAACGCAAAACTGGTTGGTGGCAACGAAGGCAGTATCCATGCTGAAGATAGCAGCATTGAGCTATGGGTCGTACCAACGGATGAAGAGTGCCGCATCGCTCAAGAAACTCGTGCCGCATTGAACCTAGCTTAAGGTCGATATCTGTACGCCTCCACATATGCGGGATAACCACATCGTTATTCTCAGCTTATGGTCTTTCTTTTTTAGTTATTCCTTGCCTCGCACTTCTTACAAGCTCATTAGTTAAGGAGTGCGATACCTCACTCGTTTCAGCAAGGATAAATCAAACTTAAAAAATACAATAATTCGTAGGATACGTTATGCAAACCATTTTACTTGTCCCTCTTAGCCGCGGTATCGGCGTCACTTCAGCAGCATTGGGTCTTATTCGTGCGCTTGATTACAACGGTGTCAAAGCTGGCTTTATGAAGCCGTTTTTGCAAGATGACACATTAGATAAGCAAAAAAGCTTAGACAGCTCGAGCGCCCTCGCCATGCATGCTTTCGGACTAAAAGCACCCAAATCGATTAGCCGTCAGCGTGTCGAGCGCATGATAGGTGACGACAACCTCGATGACCTGATGGAAGAAGTGGTCGAGAGCTTTCACAGTATCGGTGAAGATCAAGACGTCATCATTTGCGAAGGTTTGGTCCCAACGACTGAAGCCTCTTACGCATCACAAATCAACCGTTCTATCGCGCATGCTTTAGATGCCAAAATCATTTTTGTCAGCGACGCCGATATCAACAACCCTGCCCAACTTGGAGACAGGCTTGATGTCCATGCTCGTGAGTTTGGTGGTATTGCAAGCGAGCGCACATTAGGTTGTATCTTGATGCGTGTTGATGTGCCAAACACCTTTGACAATAAACCTGTCGCACCTGGTGAAGCAGTCTTTGAGCTTGATGAGAGCTTTATTCAAGAAGTACAAGGTCTATCGCCACACTTCAATACCGATGAGTTCCGTCTCATCGGTGTGGTTCCTTTTAGCGATTCATTGTCCGTACCACGCACATGGGATATCGCCGCTGAACTCGATGCCACTTGGCTCAACGTTGGTGAAGCGAAGTCTCGCCGTATCAATAAGATTAGCCACACCGCGCGCACAAACGCTCGGGTCGACGAGGTATTCAAACGTGGCACGCTCCTCGTCATTCCAGGCGATCGCGATGATTTGCTGTTGGCCGCTGGTCTGGCTTGTATCAATGGCGTACCACTAGCAGGTCTGGTATTAACAGGTGGCGTCACGCCAAATGCCACTGTCGCTGAACTATGGATCTCCGCACTAAAAACAGGTATCCCTGTGATGAGTGTTGAGACCGATAGTTTTGAAACAGTACAAAAACTGACACACATGAGCGCTGAGATTCCAAGCGACGATACCGAGCGCGCAACAGATGTCACTCGTTACGTGGCGGCTCACTTGGATCTAGCTTGGATTAAAGATCAATTCAGCGGCGATCATAAGCCAAGACTATCTCCTGCTGCCTTCCGTCATCAACTGGTCAAAAAAGCACAAAATGCTAAAAAACGCATCGTGTTGCCAGAAGGCTCTGAGCCGCGTACGGTAGAAGCTGCTTGTATTTGCCAAAGCCGTGGCATTGCCAATTGTGTACTCCTCGCGAATCGCGCTGACGTCGAGCAAGTCGCTAAGAACCGTGACTTAGTTATCCCAGAGGATCTAGAAATCCTCGATCCTGCTGCCCTCGATATGAACAAGTATATCGATGCGGTCGTTGAGCGCCGTAAAGGCAAAACCAGTCCAGAAGCTGCCGCTGAGCAATTAGAAGACACTGTGTTCTTGGGTACTATTATGCTGCAAATGGACGAAGTTGATGGCTTGGTCTCTGGTGCAATACATACCACTGCGAACACCGTACGTCCTGCATTCCAGCTAATTAAAACAGCACCGCAGTATTCTTTGGTATCCTCAGTATTCTTTATGCTGCTGCCTGAGCAAGTCGTGGTCTATGGTGATTGCGCCATCAATCCTGATCCTAACGCAGAAGAACTGGCAGAGATTGCTATTCAGTCAGCGCAATCGGCTGCTGCCTTCGGTATCGAGCCAAAAGTTGCTATGATTAGCTACTCTACTGGGTCGTCAGGCACAGGCGCTGATGTTGAAAAAGTCATTCGTGCCACTGAGATCGTCAGAGAACGCGAGCCGACGCTTGCTGTTGATGGTCCACTACAATACGACGCCGCTTCTGTGATGAGTGTTGGTAAACAAAAAGCACCAGACTCAAAAGTAGCCGGACAAGCGAACGTGTTTATCTTCCCAGACCTAAACACAGGTAACACCACTTACAAGGCCGTACAGCGTAGCGCCAACGTGATCAGTGTCGGTCCGATGTTGCAAGGTCTGAATAAGCCAGTGAATGATCTGTCTCGTGGCGCACTTGTCGATGATATCGTTTATACCATCGCCTTAACCGCGATTCAGGCTTATAGCGACGCTGTTTAATCACATTAAATCGCAGTAGTACAAACGTTACCGATTGCCGATCATCATCGTGATGGTCGGCTTTTTATTAGGGCGGGCGCTTAATCTAAACAAAAAAATTTAGATAAGATAAGCTGCCCTAGCGCATTATTTACATCGATTATGATGACGTGACGACGCATGCTCTCTACAATACCCCAGTCGTTTATTTAGTCTCATGCAACCATAACGCACCACTACCTCCCTTTTGACTCACTCATTGCCGTACTTAACTTATGCCAAACTCAACCAGCCACCATCACCACTCTGCATCTGCCATTCGTGTTTATCTTGGTGGCTCATTTGATCCTGTGCATCTGGCTCATATCCAAATGGCAATGCGAGTTTATGACGCGCTGACACCTATCGCCACTGAGCAAAATCGCGAGCTAAAAGTATCGTTGCTACCCAATGCGCGTTCACCATTTAAGCAAAAAAGCACCGACCCCAAGCATCGACTGGCCATGCTCAAACTGGCAGTAAAAGACACCCCATTACAAGTCGACGAGCTCGAACTGTGGCAAGCGCCACCCGTCTATACCATTGACAGCGTCCGTACGTTGCGCAAACGCTACCCAAACGATAACTTAATATTCATGATGGGTATGGACAGCGCGCGTAGTTTAGCGAAATGGCAAAACGGACTACAGCTAACGGACTATGTTCATCTGTGGGTTTTTAATCGTAATAACCTATCGTTACTACCACCACTACCATTAACCACCAATGCCAATACCAGTCGCCTTGACGGAAAGGCAGACGAGCAAAATAAACAAAGTGCTGCTGACTTACCGTCACAATTGCCGACACAGTTGCCGATACAGTTACAGCCACTGGTCACCGACTGCCCTGCTAAATTAACGATGTCCTGTTCGCAGCCTTGCTCTCCAGCAATTAGCGATACAGATAATCCTGAACCCTTGAAAAATGCACCTCAAGGTCGCATTTATATAGATGAGCGCCTTGTGATATCGGTATCGAGCACGCAAATACGTCAACAGCTAAGACAGGCACTGAGCGATGATCCATACAATCAACAAGACGACTATCAACACAAGCACCAATACAATAGTCAACGCAACCACCTGCTGACTACTGCTGAACAAGCGATATCTGCGCAGGCAACACCTGAGCAAGCGATAAATGAGCAGATTAGCAATGGCAACGACTTACCCGAATCATTGGCTAAATGGCTAAATCCTGCTGTTTATCACTATATAATCGCCCACCAACTATATTCTGCTGCTTAATTCCGTTAAAATTGCCTTATCACTGTTCTATTTGTTATTTTGCCCACCTTGTCCATACACGTAACGAGCGACATCTGGTCAATTGGACAATACCAACTCATGCAAACCCACGATTTTATTTTTAATATTGACGATTCAAGAGATCAAAATTTATGACCAATACCATGACAGACGAACGCTTAAACAAATGCTTAAGCGTTGTAGAAAACGCGCTAGACGATATGAAAGCGAAAAATATCACTGTAATGAATGTAGAAAGCTTAACAGATGTTATGGAACGCATTGTCATCGCAGATGGTACCTCTAAACGCCATGTCCGCGCGATGGCTGACAGCGTCGGTGCAGAAGCTAAGCAAGCGGGCTTTATGCCTCTTGGCCGCGAAGGTGGTGTCGACTCTGACTGGACCTTGATTGACTTGGGCGCTGTCGTCGTCCATATTATGACCCCGCAAGCACGTGAGTTTTATGACTTAGAAGGTCTCTGGTCTTCACCTGAAAGCCTCGCTGAGCTGGTCGCTACACCACGTGAAAAGAAAGCTGGTCGTCGCAACTAAGCACAGACTATACTCAGCGCATCATACTTCACAAACCATTAAGACAGCTGAGTACTACCAAGCTGTTGACGAAAAGACCAGAAACCGTTTCTGGTCTTTTTTTGTCTCAATACTATACTAGTGAAATGTGTCTGTGATTTGACATGATAAAACCTAGTCGGTGAAAAGTAATATCGCTACGACATGCACTGTTGGTGCAAATTCTGCTTGCTTTGCTTACGTAGACAGATGCTATAAAAAATCAACACCAGCAATCCTGCAGCGACTTTAAAATACTTCGACTATATTCAGCAAAACGCCAAGACCTAGCAAACAAAGAAAATCACTCCGAGAATCCGAAAGCTGAAGCCGACGCACTTAGTTCTATATCGACTTAATCCTATAAATGCCCTGAAAGTCACTGGTGATTGCGCTAATATACATTCAGTAGCCCAACAATATTTGCTGCAGAGCACGACCATCGACCGGAGTATTATTATGAACACAGGCACAGATTCAGTTACAGTCACGGACACAGCGACCAGTCAGCAAGCGATAGACTTCAATACCACCTTACCCTTACATATCGCCACCTTAACTTGCGTACGTACTGGCAAATCCATGCCATTCGCCCGTGAGGAAATGAGCGCCATCGATAAAAAACCCATCAAAGCCCCCGTCTCGGTCAACTTTATGGGTCTAACCACTGATGAGCAAGCCGATCGTCGCCATCATGGCGGCCCCCTAAAAGCGGTACACCAACTGCCGACCGCGACTTATGACAAAATAAATGCAGAGTTTGACTTAAACGTGCGAATCGGTACGTTAGGAGAAAACCTCACCACCGAAGCAACCAATGGCTTGCCTGAGATGGATGAAAGCACTGTTTGTGTTGGTGATGTTTTTCAATATGGCGGCAGTCTTAACGATGGTTCAATCGATGATGATACCGACTGCGTACAATTACGCATCGTGCAACCGCGCCGCCCTTGCTATAAAATCAATGACCAAATCGGGCAGTTCAAGCTCAGTAAAGTACCCAATATCGCAGCATGGGCTAGTAAACAAGGCATCTCTGGCTGGTATTTTGCAGTCGTGCGCGATGGTCTGATTGATGCAGGCTTACCAGTCTATTTGATTGAGCGCCCCTATCCGTTCGCCACGCTTGAAAAACTATGGCAGTTATCAAACTCAAAAGAGAAGTTTGAGGCTGACGTTATCGAGCCATGGCTAGCGATTGAGTGCTTGGAAGACAGCTGGAAAGCAGTGCTTAAAAAGAAAATTCGCAAGGATTTATAGTTAATGAAGAACATACTCTTAGCGCTTGGTCTAATCCTGCCTTTGGTTGGTTGCGTGACCACATCTCAAATCGCTAGCACTGACAGCTACCTCGTGGACAGTCATACTTACCGCTCGACTGGCAAAAGCGAGCGTATCAAAACCATCGTCTTGCACTATACCGTCTCAGACAACGACAGGTCTATTGAGCTGCTGACCGAAGGCAAGGTCAGCGCCCACTATCTGATTATGGACACTGATGATCATAAAATTTATAACTTAGTACCAGAAAATGAACGCGCGTGGCACGCTGGTGATGGTGGTTTTGCAGGACGAACGATATTAAACGATACTTCTATCGGGATCGAGATTGTCAACGCAGGGATTCAACCGCAGTATCGAGATACGTTAAAAAACGATGACATCGACTATCATCCTTACGAGCACTATGTCGCCTTTGATGAGCTACAGATTAAAAAAGTCGCAGAGTTGGTGCAAGATATCGCAGCGAGATATGATATCTCACCCAAAGACATCATCGGTCATTCAGACATGGCGCCCTCGCGCAAGATTGACCCGGGTGCGAAGTTTCCTTGGGAGCGACTGTATAAGCAATACGGCATCGGCGCTTGGTATGACGATGCTGATAAATTTGCGTTTATGGACATAGAAGCATTTGCAACAGCGACGATACCTGAGATTAAGCAGCAACTTAGAGATTACGGCTATCAAATCAACGATAGCGACGAGTGGGACAAAGCCAGTCGTGATGTCATTTATGCGTTTCAATTGCACTTTAGACCTCACAACCCGACAGGTGAGATGGATATAGAAACCTATGCGATATTGAAGGCATTAAATAAGAAATATGCGGGTCGAGATAATTTTTATTAACCCTTTCATGTCATCAATAATAAACGAGCAGCAAAAGGAAAGTTATGAGCACATTATTTAGCGTTAATTTGAACAAGCTGGCTTTAATCAGAAACTCTCGCGGCACTGATTATCCTAATCTGCTGTACTTCGTGAAGAAGCTCATCGATCTAGGCGTCAAAGGCTTTACGGTACATCCACGCCCTGATGAGCGTCATATCAGATACCAAGACGTCTATGATATCAGTCAGTTTTTGGCGGACTATCCAGAGATCGAGTTCAATATCGAAGGCAATCCAAACGAGCAGTTCTTACAGCTCGTTCGTGAGGTAAAGCCGCATCAATGCACACTCGTGCCAGACAGCGAAGATCAGCTGACCTCTGATCACGGCTTTGACATCATCACCCACCATGAGTTTTTATCGACGTTACACAAAGAGCTACAAGCGTTTGGCACACGCTGTGCGGTGTTTATTGACCCTGATATCGAACAAATCAAAGCGGTCGTCGAGAGTGATGTGCAGACGATCGAGATGTATACCGAAGAATGGGCGCGCGCTTACAGTAATGGTAAGAGCGATGGCAATATTGATTTCGATGAGGTCAAGCAACGCTTTAGCGACTGTATCACCCTAGCCAATCAAAACGGTATGCGCGTCAATGCGGGTCATGATTTGAATTTGGATAATTTGGCGGATCTGCTCACGCTTAGTGATATCGCTGAAGTATCGATTGGTCATGCGTTTACGATTGAGTCGTTGGAGCAAGGCATGGATAATGTGGTGCGTCAGTATTTGGCGATATGTGGTTAAAAGGCGTTAGCAGGATTTGGAAAAGGCTCTAGCTCTTGGCATTTTACCCAACACTACCACGGTGGACTGCAGTAAGGTTATTTTTAAGGCGTTAATCCTAAAAGGTATCTATGGGCGTGAGATGTGGGAGACGTGGTATCAAATGGAGCAAATACTGATTAGCGGTATTGATTTGTCGCTCATCATTACCCATCGCATGCACATTGATGAGTCTCAAGAAGGCTTTGATATCATGGAAAGTGGGCAATGCGGTAAGGTGATTTTAAGCTGGGATTGATTTTGGTGACTCAGCACTTGATGAGCCATGGTTAGGGTTTACATTGTCACGACTTATAAAACGGCGCTGATTTCAGTGCCGTTTTTTTTGGATATTGAAAAGTGATGAGAGAAGTAAACAATGAGCAATTCTGAGCAAGAGAATCTGCAGATATATCTAGAAGAAAAAGCCGAATAAGAACAAGAAAAATAGCAGAAAGCTGAGCCTCTTTCTGCGTATGATGATAATGTGCTAAAGGAAAGTGCGAAAATTCATGAATTGATTGTTGAGGCTCAGAAGGGTTTGAAAATAAGTAGCTGGATAGAGATATATTCTGAATAAAGCTATCTTATCAAGTTTCTTTAAATAGTTTAGTTTTGCAAATTATTGCAGAAATTATCTGTTGCGAACTACTGATTTAAATATTTGTATACTATCTGTTGATGTTTCTAGTTTAGAGTATTTTGATAACATCAAAAGAAGGCAGTAGTGAAGTCATATGGTATTCAAAGAATCTCTTCTAGCAAGCCATTGAGTATGTTCTCTTGAAAACGCATTCTCACAATCTGACATAAACTCCGGAAAGTCATCAAAATCAATACTTTTGATACGCTCCCTCATTTCAACTTCTATATCAGCAATTTCCTGTGCAGTGAGAAGGTATGCAGTATTGAGTTCATTGAATCTTTTAGTCTGTAACCAAGTGAAAGAAAAAGCAGATAACAACAAACAAATATCTATTGGGTAGTATTCAAAATCTGGATAAGCCGCTCTTATAATAGAGAAAACCAAGGCTAAAACCAAAAACACAACTATGACACAACTCCAAAACTTACTTCTCGCACCATTGTACTTTGCCTTTGCAAAATACCATTTCTTTTGAGATATTATTCGTTCTTCTAAGTAATACTCAGCTCTTTCCTGAAGTGTAAGACCTCTAATTTCATTCATCTTATCGGATATAACTATCAGTTCATTATTGTTAGGGACTAAATTCTGAAAAACTGATCTATGCTCGTTTCTGACACTACTAATCTTATTAGTAAAATCAGCTTTAACTTCCCTTTCACTTATAGAGTTATGGACGAATGGCTCGCCCCCAATCGGAGTTTTTCAAGGTAGTTGTCACCATCAAGCTAAATTAAGCGGCTTGTAATCT
>NZ_JAKDUI010000033.1 GCF_030457785.1 Psychrobacter sp.
CGCATTCATCCCACTACCTTAGAGGTAGGGGATTTCTGCGGTAAAATGTTAAATAAAAACCCATATTGAACGACCGTTATGTTTATAAGGGGTATGCGCAATTATTCAAGGCGGCGTTACAAACAATACCAGTTGTAAGCCATTTATTTTATAATATTGAATAGTGTAAGCTGTGTTATAAAAGTCGCGCTAAAGATAATAAGGCAGCCAACAGAACTACCTCAATAGAAGTTTTTGAAGTATCTGCATAAAAAAAATCTGTATAAATGTCGCATTCACTTAAAAGGTACAAGCTGTGCAAAACAAAAAGATACCACTCCTCTTAATTGCAACCCTAGTGTGTGGTATGACAGCTTGCCAGCCCCCTTCTGCAGATACAGATAGCACTACTTCCACAGATAATACAGAATCATCAGATACAACGTCTTTAACAGAAGCCAAGACGCCGAGAGCGATGACCTCCGCAATAGTAGAGTTGTCTGAATACAGCCTCAGAGAAAAACTCATTTGTAGCAAGCTAGATGACGCCATAAGCGCCGTCGGCAATAAAAGCGAAATTAAAGATGTGACAACTGTACAGCACCAGATCAGTGCTTGCTTACCAGCCGCTGACAACAGCCAAATACTACAATGGCTGACGGATTATCAATCGATGTATGATCGTTTTTTGCAGACCACTAGCTCCACGGACAATGCCGCCTTTTATACCTTAATGCGCACTATTGAACGAGACGAAAGCATTACGGTTGCACAACTAAAACAAGTGAGCCCGCGTGTCCGATACTTGGTTGGTTTAATAAGAGGCAAAGCTGACATTAGTGTGCGCTATTTGGGCGGAGGAGATTACGAATTTCATCACAACCTGATAGCGATGGCTGAGCTATTTAGCCCATACCTGCCAGATGACCAAAGTGAGTTTATTGAGCGTATGGCGCACGACAACCAAGAGATATTTTGGTTTGACGCCGCGATTGCTTTTGCTTTCGAAGAGTTGGTCGAACGTACCCTGTTTTGGGAAGACTTTATGAAACGTCATCCACACAGTATCTTTTATGATGACGCCAGCGACTTGTTCGATACCTATCGTTATCTGCTGTTTTTTGGCTCAGACAACACCCAGTGGACAGATGAGGAGGTGCGCAGTTTTTATAACTCAAACAACGAACGCCTGATGCAAAGACTGAGCATACGCCCCAACAGTCAACTGGCTAAAGACGTGCAAACGTTTTTGGATTTTATGGAACAGCCCGATGCAGAGCGACATAAACAGTACCCTACCCCTGATACGGATGAACAAGGTCATAAAATAAACGAGTCGAATGCCGCTCATTATCAGTTAAGTAAAGCACTAGCCATACCTTCACCTTGGGCATCAGCGAGTGATGGAACCAGTCGTACAACGAGCGACAAAAACAAAGACTGTATGAGCGGTATCGTTTGTGTAGACAAAAACACCACCACTCAAACCTCTCAAGCCACTGCTCCCCAAACTACCGCCCAAAATATTAACCAGTAATGACGAACAAACTATGTCCTGAGTATCGTCTACAGCTTTACTTTATCTAAAATAAAATCAATGTCCTTGTCTCCGCGTCCTGACAGATTAACCAAGATACTCTCATCAGCTGACATGTCTTTCGCTGTTCTGATCGCATAGGCAATCGCATGGGCTGTTTCTAATGCTGGGATAATGCCTTCTAGTCGTGACAATGCCATAAATGCCTCTAAGCATTCCGCATCCGTGGCCGACTCATAGGTCGCTAATTTCATATCTCTCAATAGCGAATGCTGCGGTCCAACACCAGGATAGTCAAGACCTGAGGCAATAGAGTGTACAGGTGCAGGTTCACCGTTCTCATCAAGCAACACATAGCACTTAAAGCCATGGATTTCGCCTTTGGTGCCCAAGCTCATCGTCGCTGCATGATTGGGCGTATCCAGACCTTCACCAGCAGGCTCGACGCCCACTTTTTCCACACTTGCATCATCGAAAAAGCCACTAAAAAGACCGATAGCGTTAGAGCCACCACCCACACAAGCGACTACTTTGTTTGGCAGTTTGCCAGTTGTGGCTAGGAACTGTGCGCGAGCTTCGTGACCAACGACCGATTGAAAGTAGCTCACTATCTCAGGATAAGGCGCAGGACCCAATGCTGAACCAATGGCAAACATACTGGTATCTAGCTCGTTTAAGTATGTCTCAAAAGCACTATCGACTGCTTCCTTGAGCGTGCCCGCGCCGCGTGAGACAGGAACGATATTGGCACCTAATATTTTCATGCGACTGACATTCGGGTGTTCTTTTTCGATATCGACCACCCCCATGTGAATCTCGCATTCCAACCCCATCAATGCTGCCGCTGTGGCTAGTGCTACGCCATGCTGCCCGGCACCTGTCTCGGCGATGACTTTGGTTTTACCCAATTTTTTGGCGAGTAATACCTCACCCAAGCAGTGATTAATTTTGTGTGCACCAGTATGATTTAGGTCTTCACGTTTGAAATATATCTGCGCGCCGCCGCAATGCTCGCTCAATCGTCTGGCGTGAAATACTGGGCTGGGTCTACCGACATAGGTTTCACGCAAGCGCTTCATCTCAGAGATGAAGTCATCATCTTTGATGATTTCACGAAAGCCTGACTCGATTTCTGCCATGGCCTTGGCAAGCTCAGGATGACCAATCTTGCCACCGAATTCACCGTATAAGCCTTCGTCATTGGGCAGGATTGATTGATGTAGACCGTAGCCAGTTGCTGTATCTGCTGTTGTCATTTTTTCGCCTTATTAGGTTTGATTGCTTATCTATGAGTTTTTTGGCTGTGGATTTCTTAGTTATTGCGCAAATCAATGTATTTACGTTCTAGTACGTTGAAATAAATTCTAAGCCAACTTTGCAAGATGGTCAAGTGACACCATGCACTTAATTGAACTCATGAGGATTCTGTTAAAGAGTATTTCTCATGAACTAAAAAGTGTGTGTCTGTGCTTACTTTGTTGCCCTAACGACTGGTCTCAAACGCTAAAAAACGCCCTCAGCCATATCATAAACTTTCATCAGCTCTTCACTCTGTGACTTAAATTCCATGAGTCGTAATCAACATCACAGTGGTTAACTTGAATACCTTGCTGCTGCCAGCTTTCAATCAGAGCCGTATAGTCACCTTGACGGACTGTATCTGTTCTCGATATATTCTCATAAACATTCTTACCTAAATATACCTCTTTTATCGAGTGTTTCGGAATGGAAAAACACCACAGCGGTCTGCCTTGCATTCTGATTATATTGAAATCGCCAAATTCTCCTTCACTGTTATGATAGCTGGCTTTCAAACTGCCAACTTCTTTCACGACTCTGACTTCTTCTTCATAAGCCCATTCTAATGACTTATACAGAAAAGCCCTTTTTGCGAGGTTAAAGAGATTTGTATCAAAAACAATATCCTCGCCAATTGCCATGAGGTTATCTTCACATATATCTAAGTCGTTCAGTGATTTGGTTTTTGTATATATGATTTCGCCCGACTGATATGGTATAAAGTTATCGCTGAACGAGCCAAATCCAGCTGCATCAACATCAATTCCAATCACCACGCCTCGATGAGAATCACCATAATGAGACCACATTAGTGCATTTAATGGCTGTCTGGTCAAAGACAATACAGCGTACTTATCAGAAAACCTCTTTTTATAGCCATGAGGGTTCTTAATAGAACCTGATTCTTTCTTAAAACCAAACGACGTACATTCAAAAGGGTCGTTAAAATCATCAAGATGCGTAAATCCAATAGATGAGGTTTCAATGACTTTCTTCGCACCCAACAACGACATATATTTGTATAAAATCATGTGATCTGCCTATATAGCAATAATAGAATGATGTAATCAGCTTAATGCTTTATATTAACTGAATATTGCGTATAACTCATTTTTTACAATTATGCGATAAACCATACATTCACTAAACTGCCGTACGCTCATTTCAAGTAAACCCCACCGCTCACCTATTGAATTAACCCTTTGCATCAGCAACAATGACAGTAACCACGAATAATACCTAACCGATAAAACCATTCAAAAAAAGGATAAAAAATGAAACTGCGCATTCTAAAGTCTGCCGTGACCAACCCTTGGTTCAACCTCGCCACCGAAGACTGGATATTTAATACCCTTGACCCAGACTCGCACACGCTATTTTTGTGGCGTAACTCTGAAACCGTGGTTATCGGACGTTCCCAAAACCCGTGGGTAGAATGCAAAATCGACAAGATGGAAGCAGACGATATATTTTTGGCACGGCGACAGAGTGGCGGCGGCGCAGTATTTCATGACTTGGGTAATACCAACTTTACTTTTTTATCACCCAAAGACGACTATGACCAAGAAGCCAACTTCACCATCATCATTAATGCCTTAAAAAAACTCGGCATAGACGCTGAGCTGTCTGGACGTAACGACATGCAAGTCGGTGACAAGAAAATCTCAGGCAGCGCATTCAAGCACGCGTCTGATCGCAGCTTTCACCATGGGACTTTACTGGTCAATGCCAACATGCAAAAACTGGGCGATTACCTCAATCCACACCCCTTAAAGCTCAAAGCCAAAGGCATCAAATCTGTCCGTGCTCGCGTGGCAAATTTGGTTGAGTTTAATGACAGCATCAATCACGACACGTTATCTGACGCGATTATCGAAGCGTTCTGTGAGTATCATGGGGACACAGCACCAGTAGAAGCGTTGGATGAAGCCAGTCTCGCCAAACAGCCCAGCCTCGATAAATATTATCAGCAAATGGCCGATTGGGATTGGCGCTTTGGTAAAACGCCGCAGTTCAGCCATCATATTGAGACGCGCTTTGATTGGGGCATCATTGATTTGCACCTCGATGTGACACAAGCGGTGATCACTGATGTGGTCATCTTTTCAGATGCGCTTAACGTCGAGCTGATCGACTTACTAAAAGCGACATTGACGGGTATGAAGTACAATCGCAATGAGGTGAAAACCAAGTTCGACGAGCTCGGCAAAGCACAACCTGATTTGGCCGCGCAGATTGATGATGTGTCTGAGTGGTTGCTCGGTGAAATGGAAGGTTAGACAATTAAATTGACGTTGACACAGCAAACTAGGAGCTTAGCTTATGGAACCAATCACTATTCTTTTCTATGTGCTAAGCTCTTTTTTGGTGCTGAATGAAAACACTGTGGCTGCTGATAAAACAACGGTAACCGTAGAGCCGCAAAGTCAGCAGATTAATATTGTTCAAGACAATTTATTTACGGTTATTCATAAAGACGAAAATGTAAGCGTGGTCGAAGCGCCTCAAGCTGTCATACTTTCTCAAGTTCAAAAAGATGCGTCATGGGCAAACGACATGAGCCGTTTTACTGATAAAGATATTACTTTTTCATCACAGGAAGGCAAGCTCGATTCGCACATCACATTGACTTATCAGAATGCAGAAGATTTGCGTGCATTTGGCGTTTGGTATAACGCTGAGAAAAATCAATTTTCTATCAATCACGTACCCGATGATAATTTGCAAACCGAAAATGGTCAGCAATTAGGTAATTATTGGGTTTTTGATGGTGATAGTACTTTTAGCTTTACGCTTGAGCCTTTTGCAGAACTGCCCGCTCATTATCAAAAAACGTACTATCAAGATGTAGATTATCGAGACTATAAAATATCAGTATCTGAACCGCCCATGCAAAAATAACAGCGCTCTCCTCTAGCAACACCAATACGTGCTAACACAAAAAACGGCAGGAAATATTTTCCCTACCGTTTTTTATTTCTCTATATCAAACCGAACTATTAAATCCCCGCTGCAACCTCTGCCCCATCACGAATCGCACGTTTGGCATCTAATTCAGCTGCTAGTTTTGCACCGCCAATTAAGTGGTATTGTGCGTCTGGCGCATCACCAACGTTTGGCATCAGCTCCACGACTGACTCTTGACCAGCACAGACAACGACGCTATCGACACGTAGCAACTGGCTTTGACCTTGACTGTTGGTGACCCAAATACCTTCGTTGGTGATTTTGTCGTACTGCACGCCAGCGACTTGGATGACGCCATGTGATTTGACGTGGGCACGATGCACCCAACCCGTGGTTTTATTCAGCCCGCTACCCAAGCGCCCTTTACTACGCTGCATTAAGTACACTTGACGCACTGGCTGGATGGCTTCACGCTTCACCAGACCACCATCGGTTTGGTAGTAACTATCATTGGTCACGCCCCACTCTTCGCGCCACTCGCTGATAGACTGCGGTGTCGTACGATAGCTTGGGTCTTTTAGCACCTCAGTACCGACTTCATCTAGCGGCTGCCCATGATTTGCCGTGAGGTATTCACTAACATCAAAGCCAATACCACCTGCACCGATGACTGCCACGCTTTCACCGACTGACTTTTCACCAGAGAGCAATTCAGCATAGCTGATTACCTGTGGTAGGTCAGCCCCTTCGAGTTTACCTGCTAGGCTTCTCGGCACCACGCCTGTCGCGACGATGACATGATGAAACTTGGCTTTTTCGAGCATGTCTTTGTCTACGCAAGTGTTGAGCTGAATCTCCACACCTAAATGCTCAAGCTCATTGATATAGTAGCGAATGGTTTCGAAAAACTCTTCTTTGCCTGGGATGACTTTGGCATAGTTGAATTGCCCACCCAAGATGTCTTTTGCTTCAAACAATGTGACATCGTGACCACGCAGCGCTGCCACATGCGCCGCTGACATTCCCGCGACGCCACCACCAATGACTGCAACTTTTTTAGGTTTTTTGGCTTTTTTATAGACCAGTTCAGTCTCGTAACAAGCCTGAGGATTGACCAAGCACGTCGAGCGCTTGTTTTCAAATGTGTGATCGAGACAAGCTTGGTTACAGGCAATACAAGTATTGATGCGGTCTGCCTGACCATTTTTGGCTTTACTCACCCACTGCGCATCCGCTAAAAACGGACGTGCCATTTGAATCATATCAGCCTGACCACTGGCGACGATGTCTTCGGCAGTGTCTGGCATGTTGATACGGTTGGCTGCCATCATTGGGATGTTGATGTGCTTTTTAATCTCAGCGGTGAAGTCGACAAAAGCAGCACGTGGCACACTCGTCACAATCGTTGGTACGCGCGCTTCATGCCAGCCGATGCCCGTATTCATAATGGTCACGCCTGCTTCTTCTAGTGCCTTGGCGACGGTGATGACCTCATCCATGACGTTGCCGTCTTTGACCAAATCGATCACGGACAAGCGGAATAAGATGATAAAATCTTCTCCAGTCGCTTCGCGGACGGCTTTCACTACATCGACAGCGAACTTCATACGACCATGAATATCACCACCATAACTGTCGTTACGCTGATTGACATGACTCGATAAAAACTGATTGAGCAAATATCCTTCAGAGCCCATAATCTCGACACCATCGTAGCCAGCTTGCTTCGCCAGACGTGCAGAGCGTGCATAGTCTTCAACCGTTTGCTCGATGTTTTTGATGCTCATCTTGCGCGGTTTAAATGGGGATATGGGCGATTTGATTGGGCTCGCTGATACTGCAAAAGGATGATAACCATAACGACCACTGTGCAGTATTTGCATGATGATCTTACTATCATGTTTATGCACAGCACGGGTCACCCGTTGATGATTGATGACGTCTGCTTTTGTGTTCATGGTGCCGCCAGCAGGCAATAACCAGCCTTCACGATTGGGTGAAATACCACCCGTGATCATCATCGCCACGCCACCTTTGGCACGCTCTTCGAAGTACGCCGCCAGTTTGCCATAGTTATAAAACCGGTCCTCGAGCCCTGTATGCATTGAGCCCATTACCAGACGGTTTTTCAGCGTGGTGAAACCCAAATCAAGTGGCTCAAATAAATACGGATAGTGCTCATTGGTGCTGGCTGTTTCAATCGGCGTAGCTGTATGGCTGGCTGACATATCATTTTCCTTATGAATGGCTTGCGATGTTTAACGTTACCGATATCCTACCACACCGCTATTATCATCAGCCATGCAGACAAACGACTGATGAGTGGACATTATATTGGTTACAAACCCAAATGATGCTATAGAAGTTCAAAATCAGTACAGGCAAAGTAAAGAATTTTGAGCTGCGACTAGCGGCAAAATCATTGGCTTAGAAAACACCCAAAGTGACAAGAAGCCTTTATTAAACCTCTAAGCTAAAGTCCTGAGCTGAAGCTTTGAACTAAAACAATGCTAGGGCGTGCCTCAGTATCCGTTAAGCCACATCCCCCATAAAAAAAAGCCAGCCTAATGTGGTTAGACTGACTTTTTTAACACTATATGTTTTTAATACTAATTTTCAATACCAATGTTCAAGACTATAAGTAGGGCTTGTCCTAACCGAGTTTTGGCTCAAGCCATTGATAGATCAACATACCAATTACCATGGCTGGGATAAAGACATACGCTTGCCATTGCCCAGTACCGAGCAATACGATGCCTGGCCCTGGGCAAATACCGACTAGCCCCCACCCGATACCAAATAACATCGCACCGATGAGCAGTTTTTTATTAATCACGGTTTTACTTGGCAGCTCTATTAATGTGCCAATCCAACTATTCTTTTGGCGCTTGGCCAATTGCACACCAACGACTGCAACCATCAACCCTCCACCCATGACTAAAGCAAGGGAAATATCCCATGCGCCGAAAACATCCAAAAACCCTTGTACTTTCACCGGGTCGGTCATGCCGGATATCAAAAGCCCAAAACCAAATAGTAAACCCGCCAGCAATCCAATTACATTTTTTAGCATGTTCGCCTCTCGCTATCATTTCTTATTCATACGACTAAATACGGTCTTTTTTTAAATCAAGCCCACGACATGCCGACCAATATAAACGGTCACCATACCAAAGAACATAAACGTGACCGTCGCCGCCATCGAGCGTGGAGACAAACGAGCATTACCACAGATGCCATGACCACTGGTACAGCCTGAACCCAGACGTGTACCAAAACCGACTAGCATCCCTGCCGCAACGAGCAGCGGTAAAGAGCCACTGACTGCTATCTCAGGCAGGGGTCTCACCAGACCATATAATACTGGCGAGACGACTAGGCCAACGATAAATAAGACCTGCCACATTTCCGCACGCTTGGGCTTTAACAAGCTAGAGAAAATACCACTAATGCCGGCAATACGACCAATACCAAGCAGCAGTATGACCGTCGCCATACCTAATATTATGCCACCCACCAAGGATATTGGCGTAAATGCCTGCCAGTCTATCTGTATACTCATAACGCAAACCTAGATCGATATTTATTTCATACAAATACATTATATTATAAAACATAATAAAATGCTAAAAAAATACTGAACCAAGCGTATTAACTTGGTTCAGTATCTAGGACGTATTGAGCACACCCTAATATTATCTAAAAAACCGACCTGTTATTTGGTGTTATTTGCCAACACTTCATCAAGCGTTGACTCAAAACGTGCCACCGCCCCATCAACATCAGTTAGCTTATCTAAACCAAACAGACCTAAGCGGAACGTTTTAAAGTTCTCGGGCTCACCTACTTTTAGTGGCACACCAGAAGCGATCTGCATACCCGCGGCTGCAAAGGCGCTGCCTTTATGCATGTCATCACGATCAGTATAGACAACGACAACACCTGGCGCTTCAAAACCTTTAGCAGCAACACTCTCGATGCCTTTGTCTGCAAATACCTGACGAATACGATTGCCCAACTCCCACTGAGCATCACAGAGTGTTTCAAAACCAACTTCTTTAGCTTCTAAAATAGTGTCACGGAACTGACGCAAGCTATCGGTTGGCATGGTCGCATGATATGCATGACCGCCATTTTCAAAAGCACGCATGATGTTCAACCACTGCTTCAAGTCTAAGCTAAAGCTATCAGATTCTGTGCTGTCTACTTTCTTGACGGCAGCTTCGCTTAGCATCACCAAACCTGCACAAGGTGTGCTGCTCCAACCTTTTTGCGGTGCGCTAACAATGACATCGACACCCAAGTCTTTCATGTCCAACCAAACACAGCCTGACGCGATACAATCAATCACCAACAAACCTCCAACGCTATGTACGGCTTCGGCGAGGGCTTTGATATAGTCCTCTGATAAAATAATACCTGAAGACGTCTCAACATGTGGTGCAAAGACCATTGCTGGTTTTGTTTCTTTAATTTTTGCAACAGCTTCATCGATATCGACAGGTGCGAATGGCTTTGGTGCATCGCTCTCTTCACGATGAGCCGTCAATACCGTAGAAGACTTGGCTATTTTGCCTTTTTCTAAAATCTGCGTCCAACGATAGCTAAACCAACCATTGCGAATAATCAAGCAGTCTTCATCATTGGCCAACTGGCGCGCCACTGCTTCCATAGCAGAGGTGCCAGAACCAGGAACGATGGCAACTGCATCCGCGTTATAAACCGACTTTAGGTCACTAGACAAGTCGTTCATCACTTGCTGAAAAACCTTTGACATATGATTTAGTGCGCGGTCAGTATAGACCACTGAATATTCTAACAAGCCGTTTGGATCAATATCTTGACGTAATGCAGTCATAGGACGCTCCTAGTTTATAGTTAATTGATATATTAATTTTAAGCAGGCGGTATTGAGCATACACAAACGGGCACTGCCAGTGCCATGATTGGATGTTTAACACGCCCTAATAGTTACAGCAAAAGTAGACCTTAGCATTTAGACACTGTTTTAACTAGCCTTAACCGGCTTATTAAGCAAGATATTCAAGTATTTTGAACGACAAATATCGTATTCTGCCAGCAGTATCGCAGGTCGTCATAAATCGCGTGTAATACTGGCTTTGCAATACTGGCTGTGTCATCAATGAACACATTCAATCATTTAGTGGTCTTAAAATGATGACACGCCCTAGCGTTTACGGTGGGCGTCGTGCAGGCCGCTTACCACAAAATCTAACAACTCACTGTCTCCTTCGCGGGCGGCTTTACGCATGAGCTTTGACGGCGCATGTGTTAGCGTTTGTGTTAAACGGCGTGACAACTCGGTGATAATGTCTTCAGGATTGACATTATCCTGCTGTAGTTTGGCAATAGACTCATGTAATAACTTGTCCACTTGGTCATGGGTACGCGCACGATACTGCTGAATATCTTTGCCTACTTGACGCACCTGAAAACGACGACCTATTTCTACGACCAATTGACTGACCAGCAGCTCAGCATCTACCGCGGCCTGCCTACGCTGTTCGATGTTACCAGCGATTACGTGCTGCAAGTCATCAACAGAATACAAATAAACATCATCGATACGACCGATGGTCGAGTCGATATCACGTGGCACGGCCAAGTCAATCATCAGCATCGGTTGATAGCGACGGCGCTTCAATGCCTGCATTGTCATCGTCCTATCGATGAGCACATCCATGCTACCACTACAGCTGCTGACAATGTCGGCCTCTGCCAATACTTGTGGTAAATCTTGTAGCGTTTTGACTTCGACACGTCGCTGAGGGCTTTGCAATTCAGCAGCCAAAGCTTCGGCACGCTCAGGGTTGCGATTACAGATGATGACTCGCCCGACCCCAAGCCCGGCAATATGGGTGGCTACCAGTCGGTTCATCTCACCTGCTGCGACCACCAATAAGGTTCGGCTATGTAAGTCATCAAATATTTGCGTGACCAACTTGGCTGCCGCAAAGCTCAGCGAGACAGCTTGAGCGCCAACTTGCGTCTCATTACGCACACGTTTAGCCGCCGCAAAAACTTGGTCAACTATCCAACCGAGCTGATTGCTCAAGGTCTTTTTTTCTTGTGCCAAATGCACTGAAAGCTTGATTTGACCGAGTATCTGCGGTTCGCCGAGTATCATGGAGTCAAGACCAGCAGCGACTCGAAGCCAATGGGTCAATGCATGAGTATCTCGGTGCACATATAGGTGCGGTTCTATCTCAGCCAACGACAGCTGCTTGAACTCAGCCAGCCACGCTTTGATCTTGATGACATGGGCACTGATCGTGGCAGTGGAAAGATTTGTGCTTGTCTGCGGTGTAGACTCGGCAACTTGCGAGGTAAGTGATGGTGCGGTTGGTAACGATGAAGCTGTATTTTCTGAAGATTGCGGCAATATCGCATAAATCTCAGTACGGTTACAGGTGGACACGATGACACTGCTATCAGTAAAGAACGCCAACTGCTCAAGTGCGACATTCACATCCTCACCCACCAGCGCCAGACGCTCTCGTAGAGCAACTGGTGCAGTATTGTGATTGACCCCGATGACCACTAATCTCATTATTGATAGACCATAAAAATGACGCCCACCTGCTAGCCGACCTATCTTATTATTTTTAAAAGACAGTTTTGGGCGACAGCGTTGAAAGGAATACCCTAAAAACCGCTCATTATATCATTATTGCTAACGTTAATTAACACTCACCCATCTATGAAAATTATTTGCTATTTTCTCGGCATATTGACGGAAAATCAACCACCTAAATACCCCCTATTCGACGACACATCCCTTTCTTGTACCAATAGGAAAAGTCGTCACAACAGCGGCCCACTATTTACCCTATTTTCATACAGTCATTATGCCCATACTGTACGTCACTACACCCTTACCATCAAACTAAAATTATCTTTAGCAAGACAATAGTTCAGCATTTGATTAGTCTTTTCCTTATAATGGCTGTCCTGATACCGAATCTTTGTTTTGAATAAGCAGGGTACTAAACCCCAGTTCGGGATAAGGGCTCAAAAAAAAGATAAAAAAAGAAGTCCGAAGTTGCTAAAGTAAGTTTACCAAGACCACTTAAGCAAAAAGGACTTCTTACATGGACAACCTAACCGAACTATACTGCCATATTGACGACTTTTATCAGCAATTCAAACCTGAGTTTGACGCTCATTTAATCGCAACGGGACACCAAAGGTTAAGAGCATGCCAGATAAGTGTAGCAGAGATTATGACCATCTTGGTACTGTTTCATCAATTACGTTATCGACAGTTTAAGGCGTTTTACTACCATCACATGCTTGGCATGATGAAACGGGCGTTTCCAAATCTGCCGAGCTACTCGCGATTTATAGAGCTTGTGCCGCGCAGTATCATGCCACTGTGCAGCTACTTGCAAAGCATGATGGGCGACTGTACGGGTATCAGCTATATTGATTCAACCAAGATAGCAGTTTGTCATAACAAGCGTATCTACCGTCATAAAGTCTTTAAGGGACTTGCAACCCGAGGCAAAAGCAGCATGGGCTGGTTCTATGGCTTTAAGCTGCACGCCATTATCAATCATAAGGGCGAGCTTGTATCTGTTAAAGTCACTGCGGGTAATACGGATGACAGAGTGCCTGTTAAGGATATGGCAACGCCTGTGTTTGGCAAGGTGTTTGGGGATAGAGGCTATATCAGTAAAGCCCTAAACGAGTGGCTCACAAAACACAATGATACCACGTTGATAACCAAACTTCGGCGTAATATGAAACCCCAATTACTTGAGCCTATGGATGAGGCACTACTCAATCATCGCTCTTTGGTTGAAACGGTGTTTGGAGAGCTTAAAAACTTGTGCCAAATCGAACACTCACGCCATCGTAGTGTCACGGGGTTTATCACAAACTTGCTGTCAGGTTTAATTGCTTATTGCTGGTTTCCCTATAAACCCACCATCAAAAATATGCCTCAGCAGGGACAGGTAGCAACATTGTAAATAGTATCAATGAGTTACAATGTGGCTTATCCCGAACTGGGGTTAACTTAATAAATAACAGCAGCCATCAATGCTCATAAACCAAAACTAGCGACCTAATACCGCTCTTGGATCGATTGGGTTACCATTTAACCGCACTTGAAACTCTAGCCCTACTTGATCGCTTTGGCCACTACTACCCATATTGGCAATGCGTTGACCACGTTGCACTGTTTCACCTTCTTCGACCAGCAACTCACTATTATGCGCATAGGCAGTAATGTATTCATCGTTGTGACGAATCATGAGCAAATTGCCATATTCTGGTAATCCGTCACCTGAGTAAAGCACCGTTCCAGACTGGCTAGCAAGCACTGGATCCCCTACGTTACCAGCAAACCAGATACCTTTGGTTCCAGTCGCCACATCAAAGTTGCGAGTCACCTGGTTGCTAGTTGGATACGCATAGCCTGAGGTTGCGTTAGCAGTCTCTTCATAACCGTTATTAGACGTGTTATTGACAGGAGGTGTGATTGGCTGAGGTGACGGGGCAGATGTGTTGTAGTTGTTATTGCTACTACTGTTATTAGCAGCCGTTGTTTGATCACCTTGCCACAGTTTCAACCATTGACCACTGTAGATCGTATACTTGCTATCTAGACCATTTAGCGCACCTACTTGACGATAGCTGATACGATAACGTGACGCAATTTGGCTGACAGTATCACCGCGCTGGACGAGGTGATAATTAGGAACACCTTGGGCGTTGGTGACGATTTTGGGTGCAGCTTGGCTCGCCGACTGATAGGTAGGTTTGGTCGCACAGCCTACCATTGTCAATGTTGCTGCCGTCATAGTGCCGATCAACGCCGCTTTTGCAAGGTGAGATCCCGTCATAAACTTTTTCATACAAGGTTCCTATTCTTAATATTACTCATCTTAGTATTACTCAGAAGTTCTGTTCTAACTCAGCAGCGATCTGTGCCGGTCAAATATTTTGAGTAATAAATTTTCTAAAACAACGCTGATTGCTGCTACTAATATAATGTTGTCCGTATGCTCTACAGTTCTATGCCTGATAGCTTCTCTAAAGCGTAGCTTGGCGTGTGATGTAGCCTTACAGGCGATAAGCTAATATAGTTTGCTGCCGTTGCTTGATCGTCCGTCATTGCTGTTGGCGATGCATGGTTTTCATCCTGGTACAAACCGCTTGCTTCCTCGCTTTTTGGTGACTGTGCTTCTGCTGTTTGCACATGATTTTTGCGTTTGCGCAAAGACAACCAATAAGCATCTCGCCCACGTGGATCAACCATATGACGTACTGGCCGATCTATCTGCTTATGCCCCAACGAAGTAATTTTTCGCCCTTTGATATCATCGCTACAAATCACATCAGGAATATTAACGTTTAATACATGATAGGGCAAACTTTTACAGGTTTCTAAAATACTGGTTTCGACCAATAACTTCACGATTTCATCTGCCGCTACTTTATAACGACTGGCATCTTCTTGCCCACCGTTTTTTACGCCACCACCAACCAAAGAAGTCGAAACGGCTGGCAATCCAAATATCTGCGCCGTCAATGCGGCACCAAAAGTACCGGAGAACATCACATCCTGTCCCATATTGGCACCTGAGTTGATACCGGTTATGACGCAATCAAAGCGCGTATTAGGATATAACTCATGCAACGCCAAATAAATACAGTCAGCAGGCGAGCCATTGACTGCTATAAAGCCTGATGGTAAACGGTGGGCATACAGAGGCTTGGACACACTCAGCGCACTCGAACAACCACTCTGCTCGTCATTTGGCGCGACCACTACCACGTCCCCGACAGTCGACAAGGCTTGATACAGCGCCAACAATCCTGGAGCATGCACACCATCATCATTACTCACTAAAAACTTCATTTTTCTCATCTTTTTTATATCCGACCGCCTATCCGCTTATGAGTATGCTCGTCACAATTTTGCTGTACTCAAGCCTTTATTATATGGTTACAGGACAACATCACGCGTTGGTAACATGGACTATAACAACCTGATACGAACCATATTGATTTTTGAATAATACAGGCTATAGATGATATAGATAATTGAAATATCAATCATTTAGGTTGT
>NZ_JAKDUI010000259.1 GCF_030457785.1 Psychrobacter sp.
GCCAAAGTAATATACAAAGTGGCATAGAAAATCAAATATGGCACTGGGATAGATTTTTTTGCAGCTATCTTCCCAACGCACCGTCAATGCTATAAAACCCACTTTATGTTCAGTATTTTTAACATAAAATCAAATAAAAAATAGGTCAACTATGACAAATGGCAATATAAAAATAGCGGCAATATCCAATGCCCGGTACGATGACTGGTTGGATTTATGGCAGCGTTATCTGGTGTTTTATGAGACCAGCTTGTCCATAGCTACAATGGAAACCACATGGCAAAACTTGCTCAATAGTGACGTGCCTATTGATGGGTTTGGCGCATGGCAAGGTGATACATTAGTCGGCATTACCCATGTAGTAATCCATCCAACGACTTGGAATAGTACGGCATGTTGCTACCTACAAGACCTGTATGTCAGTGAGTCCGTGCGTGGTCAAGGCATCGGACGTGCCCTGATCGAGCTTGTCTATGAGTTTGCTCGGAACAGGCACTGCAACCGTGTTTATTGGACGACGCAAGAAGGCAACACAACCGCGCGCAACCTGTATGACACCATTGCCACTCAAACTGATATGGTGCAGTATCGTAAAAACTTATAGTTGATAAATGGTCACTCATAAAATGATCAAAAATACCGCACACCCACAAAAAAACGCCAAGCGTTAAACACTTGGCGTTAATTATTTGATCTGACTATAATCTAAAAATTGTTATTTACCATATACACATAAGTACGCTGTCTCAACGTCAACTTTGACGTTGAATTTTTGGTTGGCTTCAACCGTAAACTGCTCACCGGCATTGAACGTCTGCCACTCAGTACTCTCTGGTAATTTCACCGTCAATGCACCGCTCACCACACTCATGGTTTCAAACTCGCTAGTACCAAACTCGTACTCACCGATGCTCATGACGCCGATGGTCGCAGGCTTAGTCGCTGTTTGAAAGGCAATAGAAGTCACTTTATCGTCAAAATAATTATTCACGCTTGGCATAATGTTTCCTTAATTAGATTTTAGTTTTAACGGTTTTTTATAGTCCAGCTTTTAGACTTGCTTCGATAAACTGATCCAAATCGCCATCTAAGACAGCGCCAGTATTGAAGGTTTCAACGCCGGTGCGCAGGTCTTTAATACGTGAGTCATCGAGCACATAAGAGCGAATTTGGCTACCCCAACCGACATCAGACTTGTTGTCCTCGACCGCTTGCTGTTTTTCCATGCGTTTTTGCATTTCTAGCTCGTATAATTTGGCACGTAGCATTTTCATTGCTGTCGCTTTATTGCCATGTTGACTGCGCTCATTCTGGCAAGTCACGACCACACCACTCGGCTCATGAGTAATACGTACTGCTGAGTCAGTGGTGTTTACATGCTGACCACCCGCTCCAGATGAGCGATAGGTATCGATACGTAAGTCCGCAGGATTGATATCAATCTCTACGTTGTCGTCGATTTCAGGCGAGACGAAGACAGCTGCAAACGAGGTATGACGTCCGTTATTGCTATCAAATGGTGATTTACGAACCAAACGATGCACGCCAATTTCGGTACGTAACCAACCAAAGGCATAATCACCCTTAATCTCAATCGTGGCTGACTTAATACCTGCCACACTGCCAGATGATACCTCAATCACATCAACTTTGAAGCCATGCGCTTCTGCCCAACGAGTGTACATGCGCAGCAGCATTTCTGCCCAATCTTGCGCTTCCGTGCCACCACTGCCTGACTGTATATCTAGATAGCAGTTGTTAGGGTCCATCTCGCCACTGAACATACGGCGAAACTCTAAATCTGCTACTCGCTCTTCTGCGCTATCCAATTCTGCTTGCACATCAGTTAGCAATGATTCATCTTCTGCCTCTACCGCCAGCTCTAGCATCGCAGATGCATCTTCTAAGGTTGTCTCCAGTGAGACGACCACATCGATGACACCGTCCAGATGACTTTTTTCTTTATTGATCTTGGTCGCGCGCTCTGGATCATTCCATAGCTCAGGATTTTCCAACTCTAGATTAACTTCTTCTAAGCGCTCTTGCTTACCATCGAAGTCAAAGATACCTCCGCAAGTCCTGCCCACGCTCAGATAAATCTTTGATTTTCTCTTGGTACGGATTAATTTCCATAAGTGTTCCTGTTTTAAAAATAAATGTCTAATTGATGCACCGACATTTTAAATGAGATTGTCACGCAATGTCTGACTAATTACTATCAACCCTGTATCAATATATTGAGCCGCCTACTATTAAGCAGCCTAAATCGACCAATCCTCTACTGCCCAGCGATGTGCCAGTGCGTGTGCGTGTAGTGCCTCATCAGGGGAGACGCAGACAGCAACATCTGCCCATTCAAGCAGTGGAATATCATTCTTAGAGTCTGAGTACGCATAGGTTTTTCCAAAGGTCACGCCAGCCAATTTTTGCTCATCTAGCCATCTATCTAAATGATAAATTTTACCTTCTTTAAAGTTGGGCTTGTCGGTAAGTTTACCAGTGTAACGCTCGTTTTTGATCTCAAGTGGTGTCGACAGTACATTGACCGCTTCTACACCAAAACGCTTGGCGATAGCAGACACAACAAAATCATTGGTTGCAGAGATAATCACCACTTGGTGACCTTTTTCAATATGCTGACACAACACTTCCATCGCTTTTGGACGGATATTCGGCTCAATTTCTTCTTTGATGTACGCTTCTCGCAGCTCATGAAGTCTGTCCATCGGCAGCGTACTTAAAAACTGGGCAACAAACTCATTGTATTCTGTCGCATCAAGCGTGCCTTCGATATAGTCATTATAGAACTTTTGATTTGCGGTGCGATATTCGGCTTCATCAACCAACTTATGCTTAACAATATACTCACCCCATAGATAATCACTGTCAACATCGAGCAATGTATGATCCAAATCGAAGAGTGCCAGTTCTTTTTGAGCCTGCTTTGTATGAGATGCTTGCATTGTAAATGCCTTATTATTGTTAATAAAAATTATTGTAAGGGAGAATTATTGTAGGTGAAAAATTGAATACTGTACAAAGTGCTGATGCCAGAAACGACCACGACCCTTTGTAACGATCAACTTGCGTGCAATACCACTTATATAGTTGTTTTTATGGATATAATACTTCACTTTTAATT
>NZ_JAKDUI010000260.1 GCF_030457785.1 Psychrobacter sp.
CTTCTATGTCAATTATGGCTATGTCTGATGCCAGCATACTTTTTAGAACACCACCATAATTTAAAGTCAAACTACGTTGACGGGCTTTTATTGCAAGAAGACTCACAACTTCATTACACAACGTAGATAAGTTTAACGGAACAGAGTCTATAGTCATTTTTCCCGACTCGACTTTTGATAAATCTAAAATACCGTTGATTGTAGACATCAGCTGCCCGTTAGAAGTCTTAATATTGTTCAAATAATCTTGTTGTTCGCTATTGAGTTCTGTCTGATTCAGCATTTCCACCATGCCAATAATACCATTCATTGGTGTCCGTATTTCATGACTCATATTGGCCAAAAACTCCGACTTCATCTCGTTGGCATGCTTAGCATCACGATGTCTGCCCAATAGCTGCAAGGCATCAGCCGCTAACGTTGCAAACTGCTCTAAAATCTTAACTTTCTCTTCATCAAAGTCGCCGTGTGGATTGGTGTCCATCAGGCACAAGACGCCCAAGCGATAGCTTCTATTGTCCTCGTGCAGGATAATGGGTGCACCGGCATAAAACCTCAAATATGGCTCCTCAAGAACGATTGGGTTGTGGCTAAAACGAGTGTCTTTAGACAAATCCGAGACCACCAATACCTCATTAGATAGCAGGGTATAATTACATACCGCTACATCACGCGACGTGCTACGTATATCACCTAACCCACAGACAGATTTTAGATACTGAGTGTCTTCATCCATAAAAGAAATAGTGACAATAGGCACATTGAAAAACAACCTGACAAGGTCTACCAAGCGATTGAACGCAGGCTCGTCCCTATCATTGAATACATGATATTTTTTCAGCTTATTGATTCGTGCTGCATCGTCGACTGCCATGGGGTAGATAATATTGGACGAGTTGTTTGTAGACACTGTGGACTCCCTTTCATAATGTCAGACGCTTGGTTTTTTATTTGTCTGTTTTATCAATAGTTGTAACGCTTCGCTCACCATGATCATCGCTACTACCGAGGTGACGACGACTGCTGAACCATAACCACCACAATGTAAGTTGCCTGTCTGACAGCTTTTATCTACCCGTGGCGGTTCTGTAGAATAGACACACTTAATACCAAATTTATCTTTCAAATCGCTGTTAATGCCTTTTTCATGCCTTAATTTATTGCGTAATTTGGCTAATAACGGATCTTGATAACTCTCTCGCAGGTCGCTGACTCGAATCTGACTCGGATCTATTTTGCCGCCAGCACCGCCAGCACAGACCAGCTTTATTTTATTAAAGCGACAATGCAGTGCAATAGTCAGCTTGGCACTCATATCATCCACACAGTCTAGCACCACAATCGGCTTGCCCTGCTGAGCAGCAGTTTTTGCTTCATCTCGATTAGGTAGCAAAGCGGCGACATTTTCAGCTGTCAAAAAATCATCGACCATGTTGATTGTGGCCGTGGGGTTAATCTCCTCTAACCTTGTCGCCATCGCTGCAATTTTGCTCTGACCGAAAGTGCTGTTTAGTGCGGGGAGTTGACGGTTAACATTGGAAGCAACCAATACATCTAAGTCCACCAAAGTAATGGTGCCAACTGCCGTTCGGGCCAGCGCTTCTGCAGCCCAAGAACCAACGCCCCCCACACCAATAACGTATACATGAGCATTTGCAAAAATATCCACCGCTGAAGGACTGTACAGGGTTTTTGTACCTTGGAAGCGGCGCTCATATTGTACCCCGTCCTGCCCGCTCTCTAGACGGCCCTCCTCAGTCAGCTCTTGCTCTACAGCAGCCTTTGTGTTGACTGCACCTATATTTGATTGCTCGAGATTCTCAGTATCACATATCACAGTTTCAATACTCTTTTGGCTTATTATTTTTAAAATGGTTTTCTTTCACAGTATAAAGTTTCTGCCTGATGACTATTCCGATGGTTATGTGGCAGCACCGGTGTCGGTAGCGTATATATTACACTGCCTATATCAAAGCTAGCTTTGTTACTCTTCATAGACCCAGTCAGCCTGTAGGGCATCACAGCTGTTTTTCCATAATTGCTCGGCCAACTCTGCAGTGGGCACCTCTAACAACTCACTCAATGTGGCAAGCACCCATGGCAGGTTTGCTGGGACATTCCTTTTATGATCAGGTTGGCTTTGACTAGACTTATCATGCCACCTGTTGTCTATGTCATTTTCCCGTGATGACTGACTATCTCCGGAGCTCTGGCACATGATAGGCATCATATCAGGACAATCCGTCTCTATCACCAAGCAACCAATCCCATAACTCTCAACTGCTGCCTGAATAGCACGGCGCAGTTTCTTAGCATTAGGATTAGTGACCTGCCCTGTCACCCCAAGCTTAAACCCCAACTTAACAAAAGCCTTGGCCTCTTGTTCACCGCCACTGAAACTATGTGCAATACCGCCTAGTTGACTTGCGTTATACTCGTGCGCTTTTAATATAGCCAATGCTTCAGCATGCGCTTTACGAATATGCAGCATGACAGGCAACTGATGCCTTACTGCCAAATCTAGCTGCGCTGTGAAAAACCGCTCTTGTTTGGCAAATACTTCCGGCACTTTCATCGCATCCGTAAAAGTATCTAACCCAATCTCACCAATAGCAAGCGGACGAGAATCACTCACCATCTGTGCCATGTCTGCCAAATGTGTCTCGGTATGTTGATCTATATAAAAAGGATGTAAACCAAGAGCGACATGCGCTTTAGGCTGTTTTTTTTGCTCATCACTCTCAAATTCAGCAGTCTGACTCAGATTGTTCAGCAACTGCTCTGTTTCATTAAGGCGTTCAAAGTGGCGATGTAAATATCCCACCAACACAAAATGACGCACACCTTTTTCATAAGCTCTCTGCGCTTCTAACGCCCTATCACAATCAAACACGGTATCATCAAAATGCGTATGCGTATCAATGAGAGGGTATACAGTAGACATTGATTTATTGGTAATGATTGATAAGTTTGTCGCTGTCATGTGTAACACTCCAAACCAATAATAGCTAGATAATGGTCAAAATATATGAATAATTCGATAATATCATTACCTTGAATACCCTCAAATAAAACATACTTCATATTCAATAAATATTATTAAAT
>NZ_JAKDUI010000034.1 GCF_030457785.1 Psychrobacter sp.
GGTCGTTAACTGCTCGTGCTTGGGCGCAACTTTAATTGTTGGGTTTGGTATTACTAAAAAAAGGCAGCACCCCAAAAAGAAGCGCTGCCATCATTTAGAACTCAACTTCAAAACTAGAAAAATTAACCCCGCACATTCACCACGTAACGCCCAACCGTTTTGCCCGCCATAAAGCGATCTAAGTACTCTGGCGTTTGCTCTAGCGTAATCTCTTCGCCATAGCTCTCGAGATTGGGTAGCTTCATATCAGTTGCCACTCGATTCCAAATAGTCTTTTTATCTTCTAGCGGAATATAGACCGAGTCGATACCGAGTAGAGACACGCCGCGCGTGATAAACGGCAGTACCGTCATCGCAAATTCAGCGGAGGCCGCCAGACCACAAGAGGTGACCGCGCCGCCTGCTTTAGTTTGCTTGAGTAAGTTGGCGAGATATTCACCGCCGACCGTATCGATAGCGTTCGCCCATAGCTCGCGGCCGACAGGTCGTTTGCCGACGTCATTGACGCTATCACGATGACGGACTTCGGTTGCGCCAAGCGCTTTGAGATGCTCAGTTTGCTCTGTCTTCCCTGAGAAGGCGATGACGTCATAGCCTAACTGGCTCAAAATCGCGATGCTGATACTACCCACGCCGCCAGTCGCACCGCTGACGGCAACTGGACCATCACTTGGTTTTACGCCCATTTTTTCGAGCTTTTGAATACTGAGTGCTGCGGTGATACCGCCAGTACCGTAGATCATCGCCTCTTTTAGGGTCAACGCATCAGGGCAGGCAACCGCCCAGTCAGCAGGGATAGAGATCATCTGACCCAAGCCGCCAGGTGTATCCATACCTAAATCGTAGCCAAAGATCACGACCTTTTGCCCTTCATTAAAGGTGCCCGACTTGTCGCTGATAACGACACCCGCTGCATCAATACCTGGGGTATGCGGGAAGTTTTTGGTAATCATCTTATTGCCGGAGGCCGACATCGCGTCTTTGTAGTTGAGAGAGGAGTAGTGTACCTCGATCAGTAGATCATTATCTGGTAGCTCGCTGACCTGACGCTCCTGAATGCTTTTGCTAAAGTTACCCTTGCTATCTTCTTGTACCACTAACGCCTTAAAGGCTTTATCGTTCGACATAGTATTTTCTCCTACTGTAATATCCATATATATTTTACGGCTTCAAGATCACTTTGCCGTTTTTTTCCTTTTGCAGTTTTCCGTCTACTGCTTTGACCACATCTGCCAAATCAAACGTGGCTTCAACAGGCAGCTGTAACTTACCTGCAACCGCACGCTCGATCAGCTCATCGATCAGACATTGTTTGTTCTCCAGGCTCATCTCTTGACTGAGCTTGCTACCCCAAAATCCTTTGATAGTCGCTTGCTTAAAGATGACATGCGTCGGGTTGATGACCATCGGTTTGCCAGACATCGCACCAAAGACAGCTAGCGTGCCACCATGACCGAGGAGCGAGAGCATATCGCCGCTGTCTTCGCCGCCTACAGAGTCGACTGCCGCGCTAATTTTGTCATCACCAAGGATAGATTTGACCTGATCTTTCCAGTCCTCGTCTGAGGTGCTGACGTTATTTTTGATGCCCAGTGCGTCTAGTTCTTTGATAGCATCGCTACTTCTAACCACGTTAATAGTATTCACGTCGCGCGCTGCTGCCAGCATGGCGAGTGATTTACCGACTGCACCGTTTGCCGCATTATGAATGATCCATTGACCGCTCTTAACCTCTAAGAACTCAAGGAGCATTAAGGCGCTAAGCGGCATCGCAATCAATTGCGCCGCCATGTCGTCATCCAAGCTATCTGGTATCGGAAATATCATGTGTTCAGGTGCGGTGAAGTACTCTGCCCATGTTGCTTGCACACTGGCAGCCGCGACACGCTGACCGACTTTTAGGTCTTTGACATCGCTGCCGACAGCATCGATTACGCCTACTGCTTCGGAGCCAGCGATGGCGGGTAGCTCAGGTTTAAAGCCATATTGTCCACGGATAGTCAGTAGATCATGGTTATGGATAGATGAGAGTATCGTTTTGACTCGGACTTCATTTGCCTTCGGCTCGGGGATGGGGCTGTCGCTTAGATTCAGTACATCAGAGGGTTTGCCAAATTCGTTATAGGTAGCGCTGCGCATAATCATTTCCTTTGCTTATTTATGGTTTTGTGGTTTATGGTTTGATAAGTATGTTAAGAGTATGAATAACTGACTATAAACATCATGCTATTAAGTAAGGTCATCCACCAATGTAATTTTTGTTTTAGTAGAAACGATACCATGATAATGATGTTGATAGGTCATCGACTCACAAAGTCACTATACTTAAAAAAACCACTATACTTAAAAATAGACTGGTCGTCTAGACATCGGGTACATTTGCGCTAACGGGATTTCATTATAGAAAGCTTGGCTTACATCAGTAGTGTTTTTTGTATTACTTAGGCCATAAATTGCATCAATTAGTACATTGATGCAATTTATGGCCTTAAAATGGCTAAATTTTCGCTAAAGGGTGTCAAAATCCTTGCCAATATGTTCATCTTCACTGCGAATCTTTCCTTGTTTAGCATCAATTTATTTCATTTTAATGCTCATAATCTAATTGATGACACGCCCTAATAAAACTCAATACGACTAAGAATATGCTCTTGCACGACATAGGCGCAGGCATAAGCGCTTGGCCAAGCAAACATAAATGCCAGTCCCCACGAATGCATCAGCTCCATAAAAAAGCCATCGATAAAGCCTTGTTTTACTACCAACAATGCCGTCGAAATAATGAACGACATCATCATCGCCATGATACCCGTGAAGATAAGTCGATAGTATTTTCGCCGTGTACGTATCCTAATGATGGGAAGTTTTGCCATAGTATTCGGTTGTCCTGCGTGGTGTCGGCACCGTGGTGGTAGGAAGGTAGGAGGACGCACTGGGTAAAGAAGCTATCATCCTCGTCGTGCTCTATGATTATAACGATCTACGATTATAACAACCTATGCTCATGATATCGCTTGATGAGGGCTGGGTAAAATGTCTTTCAAAACACCCTTCAAAATAGCGCACCAAAGCTGGTTGCTTTTGCTAGGATAAAGGGGCGTAAAACACATAATAGGGTTAGGACATGACAGCTAGAAAACAGCGTACATTGGGTATCATCGGCGGCATGAGTTGGGAGAGTACTCAAAGTTATTATCGCTTAATCAACGAAGGCATCAAAGCAGAATTAGGTAACTTGCATTCAGCGGATTTACTGATTCATAGCGTGGATTTTGCACCCATTGGCGAGCTACAAGCGCAAGGCGCGTGGACTGAGATGGGCTCGATGCTGGCAAATAGTGGTGAACGCCTAAAAGCAGCAGGCGCACAAGGTTTGCTCATCGCGACCAACACCATGCACAAAATCGCAGATGAAGTGCAAACTGCGACGGAGCTACCGCTTATCCATATTGCTGATGCCACGGCTGACGTAATACAACAGCAAGGGCTGACCAATATCGCACTACTTGGCACGCAGTTCACGATGACTGAGGATTTTTATAAGCAGCGGCTGCTCGATGCAGGCTTGCAAGTACAGGTGCCAGAGGCAAAGGATCGAGCAGAGCTACATCGTATTATTTACGAGGAGCTGTGCCAAGGAAAACTGCTCGATAGCTCAAGACAGTATTATACTCAAGTCATTCAGGAGCTAGCCAATGAAGGGGCAGGAGGCGTTATATTGGGTTGTACTGAAATTGGGTTACTCATCAATCAAGCGGATAGCCCGATTGCCGTATTTGATACCACTGCGATCCATGCAGCGGCCGCGGTAGATTTTTTGTTGGATGAATATTGAGTAAAAACTGTTATATTATAATTATGAGATATTATCATTACCAGATATTGTCATTATTAGATGTGGCGAGTGGCACTAATTAGGTTGCGCTCGCCACATGCCACAATACCGCCAACTGTTTTTTAACTTCTTAATAGGAAGTCTTTGATGAGATTAAAACGCCTAGGTCTTACCGTTTTCTTCAGCTTATCAGTCGTTAGCTGCACCACAACACCGAATACTTTAGCCATAAATACCACCCAAAAGCTGGTTCAATATGAGCGCTCAAAAGCTGACTTAGCCGTAAAAACATTCACGTTATCATCTGGAGAAACGATAACCTATGCCGAAAATGATAATACAGATGCTGAGCCTTTATTGTTGATACATGGCTTCGGCGGTAATAAAGACAACTTTACCCGTATCGCTGCTGAGTTGGCAGACTACCATCTGATTATTCCCGACTTACTGGGGTTTGGTGATTCGAGTAAGCCTGAGCGCGCAGACTATCGATCTGATGCACAAGCGCAGCGCTTGCACGAGCTGCTGCAAGCCAAAGGCGTGGCATCCAATGTTCATATCGCTGGCAGCTCAATGGGCGGTGCTATTAGCGTGGCTTATACAGCGATGTATCCTAATGAGGTCAAAAGTCTGTGGTTAATCGATAGTGCTGGCTTTTGGTCAGCGGGTATCCCGAAGTCGTTGGAAAATGCGACGCTTGAAAACAACCCACTATTGATCCAAAAGACAGAAGATATCTACAGAATGTACGACTTTGTCATGTACAAGCCACCATATTTGCCAAAGTCCGTGCAAGCGGTCTTCGCACAGGAACGCATCGCAAATCAAGCGTTAGAGGCCAAAATATTAGAGCAAATCGTGGTAGATAATGTCGAGGAGCGTGCCAAATTTATCGCAGAAAATCACATTCCAACCTTAGTGACCTGGGGTGAAAAAGACCAAGTCATCAAGCCTGAAACGACTGATTTAATCAAAACAATTATTCCACAGTCACAGGTCATCATGATGTCAGAAGTCGGTCACGTACCAATGATAGAGTCGGTAAAAGACACCGCTAAGGATTATAAAAAATTTTGCACAACGTTAAAAGGTGAGTAATTTTATAAATCTTTTACCAATCGCTCAAGCAGCTCATTTGTGCTCTCTTGTTTGACCAAAGATACCCCTTGTCCTGCCCATAGCGATAGGTGTTCTGCATCCATATTTTTGGCAGCATGAGCTCGCATAAATTTGGTCATGGCATTTAATTGCGGATAGGGCGGTAGCGCATTAGCGTTTTCAAATTCAGCAAAATCACGTAGATAGTTATTTAATAAACCACGAGCGAGCTTACCTGAAAACAGTCGTGTTAAGCGTGTCTCAGCGCTGCGATTGCCTTGACTGGCATCGATCAGCGCTTGCTTGTAAGTATCATTGATACCGCACTGGTCTGTGGTGAGAAATGCCGTGCCAAGCTGTGCCAACTCCGCACCGGATATTTGAACCGCTTTGATATCTTGTGCAGTCATGATGCCACCAGCCGCAATCAATGGAATATCGGTACAGGCACGCGTTTGGCCAATCAGTGTCAATAGCCCTAATGGATCGCTCTCACTTTGCGGTAACCAACCACCACGATGTCCGCCAGCCTCGATTCCTTGTACACATACTGCGTCTGCCCCAATATCCGCCCACGCTTTCGCTTCTAATGGGTGATTGGCGGTACCGATGACGCGTGTGCCTAGATTTTTCAGATGCTGGACTTGCTCAGCACTGATAATACCAAAGGTAAAACTGGAGACAGGAACGGGGTTGTCATAGAGCACTTGCAGCTGATCTGAGAAGTTCTGAGCGGGGCATTTAGGTAGTGCACATTCGATAGTGTTGTCTTGATAGTACTCACTTAGCCAAGTAGGGAGCTCGGTATCAATGGTCGTATACTCCTGCTTGGAGAGTACCATCAGGTTGATCATAAAAGGACGGTCGGTGAGCGATTTAATGGTATCAATTTGGCCGGTTAAAACGTCTGGCGCCGTCATACCAGATCCCAATGAGCCTAGTCCACCAAAGTTACTTACCGTCGCTGCCAGTTCAGGTGTGGTTGCACCTGCCATTGGTGCTTGGACGATAGGGTAGGAGAGGTTCAGGGTTTTAAGTAAGCTCATGACTGGCTGCCTTTTAGTAGAGTGTTTGCATGAGCTACTTTAACAAAGCTGAATATCGTCTGTGTTAGATAGTGTGTATTTAGTTAGAAAATAGAAGGAGTGGGCTTTGGCTATGGTTTTGTAGGTAAGAGCTATTAAGGCACATACTTAATATCATTAAAGTATCTAACCAGAGCAAATTGAAACACATAGTGAATAAAAAAACCTAGAGAGATTTTAATGGCTTCTCTATTACTTAGTTTTAACTTCTTATAATCTACTGAATTTTATGAAAACTGTAAATAAAATAGGCTAGCTTCCAGGCCATCCAAAACGATGACAAAGAAAACTGACCTACTTTTATATTCTTATAAACTAATTTTTCTTATCTTTTAATTCAACTGCAACGACCCTTTCGCATTCATCAGTAGCTCAACTACATCATCACCACTAATTACTTCAAAACGCTTATCGACATCTGACTCTTCTACGCCATTATGTTTCATGCAAGCGCCGCAGACCAATACTTGACCGCCTTTTTCGATAAAGGCTTCTAGTAACTCACCAGCAGGCTCAAACGGATCGCCGATGTCTACATTGTCTAGCGCATTTGGTTTTGCCAGATGCACCGCATCCACCATGAGTATGACAGTAGCAGAATGGCCTTTTTTCAGTGCCACACCTGCCATAGTAAAGGCGACAGTGATCTTGTTTGGATTTGATTCACTATTATCAAATAATGTGCCGACATAATCTGTTGTGTTAGCCATACTGCTCTCCTTATAAGACTATATTTATTTTGTCTGAGTATATACTCACCACTATCCTAACATTTATTATACTTATTTGTATAATGTATTGTTATGCAATAGTAGTCATAAGGTTACTTACTTGTGACGTGCTTGTGATGTGCTTTTGAGAAGTATTCAGCAAAGCCGCTTTTGATTAAGCTATCTTATCATTACTCCGTAGGCGGCCATGGGCGGTCGGCATCACTCTCTATCCATTCGGCCACATAGCCGGTCGGCGGCATCGTCCAATCAGACTGCCCTAATACTGCCAGTACTTGTGCCGGGTCGATCACTTTACCGCCTTTGGTCACACCCGTACGCAGTAGACCCGAGGAGCAGGGTTTACCTTTCACCCACATGGATTGCTCGATATAGATCCAGCGCGCATCGATACCGACGATTTTGGTCTTTAGCGTGACTTTTTGAAAGGCGCGGATACGCTTACGATATTGGATGGTGCTGCCCGCGATCACCAAACCCCAACGCTGCTTTATCAACTGCTTGCCAAGCCCAGTCCGTACCGCAAAATCCATACGTCCCAAATCATACAGCGTGAATACGCGGCCGTTATTCATCTCCAAAAAATTATCGATATCAGATAGACGGCAGCGAAATTGAATCTCACTGGTATCTTTGAACGTCAATGTATCGCCTTTTTTCGTTTTTAGGGCGGCACGAGCGATGGTGCTGGCATAACGGATAAATGGGTACATAGCGCACTCTCAAAAGGGTTAAAAGATCAGGTTATTGTTTTGTCATTGATGACAATGATTATTTATTGTCAGAGTCTACATCCTGAGAAGGTTCGCTAATAGAAGCCACACCAATCCAATTGAAATAAGCGCTGACGGTTTCGGGTATCCAGTTGATATCGAATTTTGAAGTCTTAGACTCTTTATCACTAGTGACAGAAGATTTGCTTTTGCCCTGATCATTGTCCGAACGATAACGCAAATAACCGATATGACCACCGTGCGGCGTATCCAAAATAGTCACGCTATCTGAGACATCGTTTGGCGTCGCAGTGAAACCGATAAACGGATCGTCTTTAGCGCTAATGAGTAGTAGTGGCTGGGTAACGTTTCTTAGATACGGTAGGGCAGAGGCCGTATAATAATAGTCGTTCTTAGAGCGATAACCATGACGTGGCGCGGTAAAAATATCATCAAAATCACTGATGCGATTGGATGATTTGATAGCGTCGATTTCATCTTTGCTCAAGTCATTGGCGAGGGCTTTTTTGATAATTGGGTTAAGCAAATACGGCGTATAGATACGATGACTCAGAAAACTATGCATCGTAATGGCAGCTGAGGACATATCGACAGGTGCGGAGATGACAGCCGCGCCTTTACATAGCGCCTTATCGCTATATTCGCCCATATATTTGGCCAGTGCATTACCACCTAATGACACACCAACCGCATAGATATTGGCATACTGCTCGCGCAAATTCTGTAGCGCGTGATGTACCTCATCTGTATCACCAGCATTATAAAATACGGTACCGCTGGCAGGAATACCGCCACAACTACGGAAATGGGCGACGACAAAGTGCCAGCCTTGGGCATGCATTTGATACGCCAACGCACGAGCATAATGACTGTCACTACTGCCTTCCATTCCATGAAATAGTACGATTAATGGTGTCTGCTCAAGCTCACCATCTGTCGATTCTGCTACAGGGTGCGCATCATAAAAGTCGTAGGCAATATCACTCTCGTCCAATGAGTCTTTTTCGACCACACGGCGATAGGTCGGAGCTTTGGGTGCAAAGAATTTGGGCAAGATGCTTTGTAGATGCGGATTGGTTAGCCAAAATGGCGGTTTGAATGGTTTGGGGGAAAAGGGTTTTTTCGGGCTAGGTGTTGGCATATTATGGTCTTATATAAGGATATGTGTTGTCGTTAATCATCAAGGTTTTATCATAGCGACCATCATTATAAAAACCAATGTTTTTCAGTGAACGTGTGGTTACTCAAAATACTGTCATCAATCTGTTCGAGTAATAGGAGATAGGGTGCATAGCGTAAGTGCTGTTGTCCCTCTAGGGTTCGTCTAACACCCGCCCATCCATCGCAAGACGCTCTTTTAATCTGTCAATATCTGCCTCAGCGAGTGTCACGGTTAGCGTTACTTGCTTGCTGTAAGCAGCGTCGTCAATCCCACCATTCAAGCTCTCGACCACATAGCGACACTGGGCTTCAGTAGCAAAGTCAGCCAAGATTTGCACCTTTGCCATTGGCACATAAGGGAGCAATACCATCTCATCGACCGCTGCTTGCGTCGACCCTGCGTAAGCACGAGTCAGCCCACCAGCACCCAGTTTGATACCACCAAAGTAACGCACCACGACGATGATGACATTGCCGATAGATTTGTGCTGTAGGACATTTAGTATCGGACGTCCCGCTGTGCCGCTTGGCTCGCCATCGTCATCGAAACCTGCGCTGGTTGTGTTATCAGGGTCGCCAATGATATACGCCCAGCAATGGTGACGAGCATCTGGGTACTTTTCGCGTAGCTGTTCCACGTGAAACATGGCTTGCTCACGCGACGTCACAGGAAAAGCATAGGAGATAAATTCAGATTTTTTAATGTCTAAACGAGTAGTGACGGCACGTTTTAGTGTTTGATAGCTCATATTTCATCAGGCTTAGGTTGGATATGGTAAACTTAATCTAACTTGCACTGTCTGCCGTATTGGGCGCAGTGTGCAATTAATTTTCATTATAGTACCATTTCTAGTCAGTGAAGATAACGAGCGGCTCACGCCGAGTATAAAGATGTTGGCTTCTGACTTAGATTGGTCTTATAAAACTGATGGTAGCAAATAGCATGCGTTTAGATAAATTTATTAGTAAAGCCACTGAGCTGTCGCGTAAAGAGTCGAAAAAGATTTTGCACGCAAGCGAGGTGACTGTGAATGACGAAGTCGTAAAAGACCCAGGCTTGCACGTTGATATTATCAATGATGATGTGATGTGGGTTGGTGAGCCGCTGTCAGTGGCCACAGGCAACCGCTATATATTGTTGCATAAGCCAGAAGGCTTTGAATGTACGCTAAAACCAAAAGAGTATCCCATCGTGACTGAGCTGATTGCCGTGCCAGAGCTTGACAGCTTACGTATCGCTGGACGTCTCGATGTCGATACCACTGGTGCGTTGCTGCTGAGTGATGATGGCGGTTGGCTACACCGTGTGACCAGCCCCAAGCACGAGCATGCTAAGGTCTATGAGCTGACGTTGGCCGACCCAATGGATAGTGCAGCGCAGGAAAAAGCCATCAAAAAAGTCGCCGAAGGTATCTTGCTAGAGGGAGATCATGAGCCGACCAAGCCTGCCACGCTTGAGTTTATAGATGAGACACACGCACGCCTGATTCTAGAGCAGGGCAAATATCATCAGGTCAAACGCATGATGGGTTACTTTGGCAATAAAGTTGTCGAACTGCATCGCGCGAGGATTGGTCATATTACTTTAGAAGGTTTGGACAAAGGCGACAGCCGCTTCTTGACACCAGAAGAGGTCGAAAACTTCTAGGACATATTCCCTAAGCTGATAGCCTTTCATTTCTAAGTAAAATTGCTTAAAGCCCTGCTATAAAATACGAATATAGCAGGGCTTTTACTTTTATAGTTATTTGTGGTGCTCACTCGTCACTGCCTCGCTTGATGGCTATATTGAGCATATCCGCTAGATTGTGCTTGTTTACAGGCAAACACCTACTCACAACCCAATCTCGAACCTAAACGACGACACATTTTGGCAGGCTGTTTTTATTACCTATCCCTTAAAGTTTTGTGGCAGTTTTGCAAAATCAGACAGTTAGGGCTTCGCAAAAGCACGAGCTATGGTAAAGTCTTTTAATTCAGTTAATATAAGTTTTTGTATAATATTTTATAAAATCGCCTTCATCAAAATTAGCTTTCTTCAAAATTAGATAGGATGGTCTTCTGTGAAATTACCTGTATTAAAATCTGCTAGCTTAATCAGTGCCATGTTGTTGGCAACGACGGCTTGCGCCGATCCGAACGCTGTTGACGCTGCCAGCCAGAGTGCAAGCCCGAGTTCAAGCCAAGGTGCCACCCAAGCTGACCAAGTTCTACAAGTGAGCGATGAGGTCGATAGCCGGTTGCGCCAAGTGCTTAGCCAAGCAGGCATAAAGGTGCAAATCACAGCGATTGAGCCTTCTAATTTGCCCAACATGTATCAAATTAGCCTCGCCGATCAACCACCATTGCATATCACCGAAGATGGTAAATACGTCATCCAAGGCGAGCTACAAAAAAACCCAAGTGAACGCGTAGAGACCACAGCACCCACTCGTAGCAGTAGCACACAGGCAGGGCAGCCAGTCAGCCCTGAGACTAAATCCGCTATTCTTGCGAATATGGGCGCCCTAAAACATATGAATGATAAGATACCATTCTATTATACCGCTGTGCCTGGTGTTATCTGGGGCGCGACACTAGAAGGCGTGCCATTCTTGTTGTCCGATGATGCGCAGTATATTACTGATGGCGAGATTTCAGTGATCGAAAACGGTCAGTTTATGGGACTCGATGAAGATTTCGAAGCTCGCAAAAATCAGTCTGTATTTCAGACGTTAGATGAAGAGCAGTTGATAACTTATCCTGCAACGACCGCTGAAAAGGCAGTTATTTATGTGGCGGATGACGTCAATTGCCCTTATTGCCGTCGCCTGCATCAGCAAGTACCGATGCTTAATGAAAAAGGCGTCACGGTAAACGTCATCGGTTATCCGATATATGAGCAGTCACCTGAACAGATGCGTGATATCTGGTGTCAAGGTAGCGAAGACAGCCGCCGCGCCGCTTTCGATAAAGCGATGTTGCAGGGAGATATGACACCTGCACCAGCCAACTGCACAGTCGACAATGTGACGCCAAACCGTGACAAAGCGGCTGGTTTGGCGGTGATGGCGACGCCTGCTATTTATCGTGAGGATGGCGTACTTTATCAGGCAAGTTTTGAGAGCCCTGAATTTTTAGAGTTTTTGGGAGTAGAGTAGCTTGGGCGTAGAGTAGCTCGATTAGTCGCTTAAGCTACTAAAACCATACTACTTCTGGGTTAGGTGCTGTGCGATCTGCTCAATATGCTCGGTGCCAATACCACAGCAACCGCCGATAATACTTGCACCAGAGTCTTGCCAAAGCTTAGCCCAAGTCAGATAATGCTTAGGAGTTGTGTCCTCACGTATCTGGCGCAGTTGAGCGTTGGCCTGTTTGTGGCTTTGTTTTGATACAAAGGCATTAGCATATACACCCAGCTGCATGGGTGACCCTGCTTCATCGATCGTAGCCTTTGCGACTTGCAGTGCAGAGGCCATGACCTCGGGTTGGCTACAGTTGAATAATACCGCATCAACATCCAACACCATCATAGCCTGTATGGCCTCTGCCACTGATTCGCCAGAGCGCAGTGTAGGTAGTACAGGTGAATAGATGGTCTGGTCAACATCGGCAACGTTATCAGTAGAGATATCTGGTTGACTGCCCTCTAATTGGCTATCGTCCAACGTAAATGCGATCCAAATGGGTTTAGACAGAGTATCTGTTTTCGCCGTGGATTCTTTTTTAGTCGCTGTGAATTTCTCAATCAACTGATACCAGGTTTGCGCTTCAACGATACTACTTTGCGTCTCTACCAACCACATATCTACATAGTCTGCTTGTGCTGATAGGAGTGGCTGCGCAATAGTGGGCGCTTGCTCAGCATCGAACAAATCTGGTCGATAAGAGCCAAATAACGGCGGTAAACAGCCAGCAATTTTCACATTTGTCGGACTGTTAAGGTTTTTATCTGTCTGTGAATTGCTGGCTTGTACGGCCTCAAAGGCGAGTTTTGCCGCTGTTTCTATAAGCGCTTCGCCTTTAGAAAAAAAAGCATCTCCTAAATGATAAGGGGTGACTGCATAACTATTAACCGTGATGACAGTGGCACCAGATTTTATGTAGTCCAAATGGATATCATGCACACTATTGGGAGCTAGGCTCAGTGATAGCGCTGACCATTCAGGTTGACGAAAAGGCGCACCGCGCTGTTCAAGCTCACGGCCCATCCCACCATCTAGTATCGTCATAGGTGTTGCTGTGACAGTCTCTGGGGTAGTAGACGAACGGTGAGTTTGGTTGGGTAGTACCTGCGGCGTTGTTCTAGTTTGCATCATAAATTCACTTATAAATTAGCTTAATAGTCCCAAGTCCTCAGTTTTAAACTCTTCAGTTTTGAGATTCTCAGTTCCAAGCTTCTCAGTTTGTTAAAACGCTTCAATTTAAAAAATAGACACAGCATTTTTTGCTATAGCCATGCTATCTGCTATGGCTATATTGTGTATTACGGCAACACAATATTGACGATTTTCCAACCGATTAGTCCATCTCGCTGCATCTCTATAGTCAGTGGATAGCCTTTCACCTGACCACTGATATTGAAGCAGTTGATACCACAGTAACTCAGTTTTGGCTTATCGCTATCGGTGCCTTGCGCGGCTCGTTGTTCTAGCTCAGCCGCTTGCTTTTTCATAATCTCTTGTACTTGGCTTTCGACGACTGAGTCGATATCGCCACGCTGGACGATGAGGTTTTGAATAAAGTCTTTGAGATTGACTTGGTTGCTAGCGATCGCCCAAGCGGCAGCGAGCTCTTTGGTCGCCGTGTTTGCTTGTCCTTGAGTATTGATAACTCGCTCGATGTTTTGCGGTGTGACGGCACCGTCCACAGCTTCCATGATAAAGCTATTTGCTGCTTGGGTTAATGCTTCACCGCCCAACTCCATGACTAACGGATACTGGCTGATGGTGGTAGAAAACTGATCGGTCAATTGATTTTGAATACTTGGGCGTACTTGCTCATAATCAATAGCAGCTGCGATGGCTGCACCATTTTTATCGTCGTAGGCGTTTTTGAGATGATAGGCGCTGTAGTAAGGCGATCCTGCATAAATTGCCATGATAATGACTATTAATAAAACAATTAGCTTTTTCATAAGAAATGATACCTTCATCGCAAACTTAATCATGAACTTAATTATGGTCATAGAAATGAGCACAAACTTTGCGACAAATACTAGCACGACTCCATCATATTAAGGTATGAAAACCTTTACCAAACCCTAACCAACTCTACTTGGCGCGAAGGAATGAGTTCGCTGGTAAATTTCATCGATTCAGCGCTTGATAAATCATCCAACCATCTCCATAAAAAGCGCAAACTTTTAATAATTGATTTGGCTAAGCAGCATCCCACCATACCTGCACGAATAATGTATCCAGTGACGATTTTATATATCATCGCTCAAACTGTTATGTTTCATGTGAAACACTTAAACAGGGGGTGAAAAATGATAGCGAGATTGCATTGCTAGGGCGGGTAGTGGCACTGTAGAGATGATAGGAGACTCCATGAGTAAGCGCGATTTTTATGAAGTATTAGGGGTTAGCAAAACCGCTGACAGTAAAGAAATTAAGCGAGCCTACCGTAAGCTGGCCATGAAATACCATCCCGATCGCAACTCTGATGATCCAGACGCCGAAGATAAATTCAAAGAAGCGTCGATGGCTTATGAAGTACTGAGCGACCAAGAGAAACGCTCAGCATACGACCGTATGGGGCATGCAGCCTTTGAAAATGGCATGGGCGGTGGTGGTTTCGGTGGTGCTGGCGGCGGCAACTTCAACGACATCTTCGGTGATATCTTCGGCAACTTTGGTGATATTTTTGGGCAGTCTCGTGGCGGCGGCGGTGGTCGTTCTCGTCGTGGATCAGATTTGCGTTATGTGATCGAGCTGACACTAGAAGAAGCCGTACGTGGCTGCAAAAAAGAAATCAGCTTTACTGCACCTGCGCCCTGTGGCACTTGTGACGGCAAGGGGGCAAAAAATGCTTCTGATATTGTCACTTGTCAGACCTGTCGTGGACAAGGTCAGATTCGTATGCAGCAAGGCTTCTTTGCTGTTCAGCAAGCTTGCCCGCATTGTGGCGGCACAGGTAAGCAGATCAAAAACCCTTGTCCTGATTGCCACGGTAATGGAGTCAAAGACCAATCACGCACACTAGAAGTTTCTATCCCTGCAGGTGTCGATGATGGTGATCGTGTCCGCCTAGCAGGTGAAGGCGAAGCGGGTGGCGCTGGTATCCAAAACGGCGATCTGTACGTTGAAGTACGCGTCAAAGCGCACAAAGTCTTTACTCGTCAAGGTGCAGATCTATATATGGATGTGCCAGTGAGTATTACTGATGCAGCGTTGGGTAAAGAAGTCGAGATTCCAACGCTAGATGGCAAAGTAAAACTGAAAGTCGCAGAAGGCACGCAAAGTGGCAAGCTACTGCGTGTACGTGGTAAAGGCGTGACCCCAGTACGTACGACTATGAAAGGCGATTTGATTTGTCGTGTCGTTATCGAAACGCCAGTGAATCTAACGCGCGAACAAAAAGACTTGTTACGTCAGTTCCAAGATACTTTGGATGGTGATAGTAAACATCAACAGTCGCCGCATAAAAAGTCATTCTTTGCAAAGATTGGTGATTTATTTGATTGATGCGTAGATATACGACAGTATTAATCTGATATATCAAGCCTAATGGTTCCACGTGGAACCATTGGGCTTTTTTTTGATGCTGCTTTTTTGATGCGAGAAACAGCCATGTTTACCGTGTTATTTGCTAAACTTAAGATAGACATAATCAAAAGATTTTAAAATCGCTACAGTGCTACTGGGACAAAATTTTTGGCAGCCTCTGTGAAGACAGCGCGCAAGTAAAATTTGTACCAGTAGACGATAATACAATCGTATCGGTTTTATGTTTCTTC